>JAITPZ010000248.1 GCA_031289165.1 Synergistaceae bacterium | reverse complement strand
TAAAACGATATGCGGAGGTGCAGTGATTATGGGCAGGATGATGAATAGAAAGACGATGTTTTTCGCGATGCTGCTGGCATTTTGCTTCGTTCCCGCGGCGCTGGCGGCGGATGGGCCGTTTGTGATCGGCTACAGCGAGTTCAACATGGGCAACTCCTGGCGCACCCAGAGCGTCGAGGAGGCGAGGTACGCCGCAAGCCAGAACGGCGACGTCAAAGAGCTGATCGTCACCCAGGCCGAGGGCGACGTTTCCAAGCAGATCGCCGACATCGAGGACCTCATCGCCAGAAAGGTGGACGCCATCATCCTCAACGCCGGGTCTCCGAAGGGGCTGAATCCCGTCATCGCCAAAGCGGTCGCCGCCGGCATTCCGGTGGTGGACTTTGACAGCGTGACGGAGTCCGACAGGGCCTATCATCTGGCGATCGACCAGGTGGAGTTCGGGCGCATCCTGGGCGAGTGGCTCGTGAAGGTCATGGGAGGGAAGGGGAACATCGTCGTCTTCAACGGCATGAAGGGAACGATGGTCAACGCCCAGCGCCTCGAGGGCGGCGAGAAGGAGTTCGCGAAGATCCCCGACATTAAAGTGGTTCAGACCGTGTTCGCCGACTGGGACTACGCGAAGGCCAAGCGCGCGATGGAGACCCTGTTCGCCGCCAACCTGAAGATCGACGGAATCTGGTCGCAGGGCGGGGCCATGTCTCAGGCCGTCGTCGACGCCTACACCGAGCGCGGCGAGGAACCGCCCTTCATCACCGGCGAGGACAACAACGGTTTCTTCAAGGTATGGAAGCGCACCGCGGATAAATACCCGAAGTTCGACTCCATCGCCACCACCTGCCCGACCTGGATCAGCGCCGCGGCTATGGAGCTGGCGATCGACATTCTGAAGGGCAAACCGGCCGAGAGGACGACGCTTCTTTCCATTCCCGTCGTGACGAAGGAGAATATCGACCAGTACGTGAAAATGGACCTTCCCGACAGCTACTGGTGCAACTCCAAACTTCCGGAGGACATCGTAAAGAAACTCTTTGTCCGTTAGAGCAGACTGAGGTTTCGCTCCCTCATCGAAAGATCTCGCAGGGGGTCGTTGGGCCCTCTTACATTTGATCGTTTGGTCTATTGCCGACATTGGTTTTATGTGGGGAAACGCCTTCCGGGCAAAGAAATTCCAGCCTGAGGTGCGCGTTTCCCCTTTGAACAGGTCGGGGCGGCAGGCCCGGCGGGAGGAGTTGTGCAGATGCGTTCCGATATCTCGTCTCAGCCTCCGGCGCTCGAACTTCGAAGTCTCTCCAAAAGTTTCGCGGGCAACGCGGCCGTCAGGGATCTGAACCTCGAAGTTCACGGGGGAGAAATTCACAGCCTGGTGGGGGAGAACGGCGCGGGAAAGTCCACGGTCATGAAGATGATCGCGGGGATTTACGCGCCCGACTCCGGGGAAATACTGCTGAAGGGCAGGGCCGTTCGCCTCGATGGCTACGACCAGGCCCGAAAGGCGGGAGTCGGCTTGGTCTATCAGGAGCTTTCCCTGCTGCCCCATCTGTCGGTGGCGGAAAATATCTTCCTGGGTGTCTGGAAGTCGCGCTTCGGCCTGGTCCGATGGGGTGAGCTTCACGCGCGCGCCCGGGAGGCCCTCTCCCTCATTGGCGCGGACGTCGATCCGTCGGTCCTGGCCGGAGACCTGCCGATGGCGCGCCGCCAGATGGTCGAGATCGCCAAGGTGCTGATCCAGAACCCCGATATCGTCATCCTCGACGAACCCACGACGGCCCTCTCCGCGGACGAGGCCGAGCGGCTCTTTGCCGTCATGGACGACCTCAGAAAAAAGGGATGCGCCGTCGTGTTCATCTCTCATCGCCTGAAAGAGGTCCTCAGAATATCGGACAGGGTGACGGTGATGAAGGACGGCGTCAAGATCCTGACGGAAAAGATCGAATTTTTCGACGAGGACAAAATTATTTCCCTGATGGTGGGGCGCGAGCTCACGGACATCTACCCGCCGAAATCGACGAGGGGAGGCGCGAAGGAGGTCTTTTCCTTCCGGACCGTGCCGCCCCTCTCCGGGCGGGAGGTCTCCTTCTCCGTTCAGGAGGGGGAGGTGCTGGGGGTTGGAGGACTCGCCGGACAGGGACAGGACGCCCTGCTGGAGAGTATGTTCGGCATCGGAAGCGCGGGGCGGTCGTCCATGCTTCTGAACGGGAAGGCGCTGAGTTTTTCCTCCCCGAGGCGCGCCATCAGGTCCAGCATCGCGCTGGTCCCCCAGGACCGCAACCGGCAGGGCGGCTTCGGCGTCCTTTCCATATCGGAGAACATATCCGCCGCGACCCTGCGGGATCGGCAGACGCTGGGTTTCGTCCACGTCCGCGAGGAACGCGGCGCCGTTGCCAAAATGATCGGGGAGCTGGACATTCACACGCTTTCAAAGGGACGCCTTTCTTCTCTGGAGTGTCGTTTTCTCAGCGGGGGCAACATGCAGAAGGTCGTGTTCGGCAAATGGCTTCTGCCAAACCCCGGGGTGATGATCCTGCTCTCGCCCACCAGCGGCATCGACATCGGGACGAAGCGCCAGATCTATCACCTGATCCGGGACCTCGCGAATCGGGGAGTGGTCGTCATCGTCCTCTCCGGCGACATGATCGAGCTGATCGGCCTCTGCGACCGCGTTCTGGTGATGAGCGCCGGCGCGGTGACGGCGGACCTGTCCGGCGACCGCCTGACGGAGGAGGAGATCATGAAGGCCTCCGTCGACAGAGGAGAGGGGACGGGAGCATGACGGAAAAACAGCGGGATCTCGGCCTCTATCTGCCCGTCTACCTCATCGTCGTCGTCGTGTACATGGTCGCCGGGTATCTGAGCCGCGATTTCTTCACGTGGCGCAACAACGTCAACCTGTTCTCCAGGGTGACGCCCCTCGTGCTGGCGGGGCTCGCGCAGACGTTCGTCATCCTCGGAGGGGGCATCGACCTCTCAGTCGGCTCGATCATCAGCCTGACCTGCGTGATCGGGGCCTCGCTGCCGTGGGTCGATACGCCGGCCAACGTTTTTCTGTGGGCGATCTGCCCCCCTCTCGCGGGGGCGCTGATGGGGTTCGTGAACGGGCTGATCGTCGGGAAGATGAAGTTCCCCCCCTTTATCGTGACGCTCTCGACCAGCGCCGTCTATCTGGGCGTGGCGCTTTTCATCCTGCCGGAGCCCGGGGGCGAGGTCTCGATGGCCGCGGCGGAGTTCATCGCCGGAAACATTTTGGGCGTCCCGATTCCCCTGATTCTCTTTCTTTCGTTCGTCCTGATCTGCCACGTCATCGCGACCCGAACCACTGCGGGGCGCGCGATCTACGTCATCGGCGGCGACGAGAACATTGCCGTTCAGTCCGGGATCCGCCCGGATCGCGTCTGGATTTTCAGCTATACCCTGAGCGGCGTGCTCTGCGGTTTTGCCGGGGCCTACCAGTCAGCATGGATGTTTTCCGCCGATCCGCTGGTGGGGGAGCCCTACGTGATGAACTCCATCGCGGTCGCCGTCATCGGGGGCACGGCCCTCACGGGAGGGCGCGGAGGGGTCGCAGGCGTCGTCGGAGGGGCGTATATCTTCTACCTGATTAACAACGTGCTGAACCTTCTCGCGATCTCCACCTTTTACCAGTACATCGCCAGGGGGCTGGTCCTGATCGTCGCCCTCGTCATCT
>JAITPZ010000180.1 GCA_031289165.1 Synergistaceae bacterium | reverse complement strand
CGATGAGACAGGTAACCGCGAAAAACAGGTAGATAATTTCGTCCCTGTGACGACGAAAGCCCCACAGCATAAAGTGATAAATGGCGATTGCCATAAAAGCCCCGCTGATTCCGGCGACTGCTCCCCACCGCAGGAACATGACGCGCGAAATCACGCTTCCTTTCCCGAGAAGGAAATTATACCTCAACCCGGAGGCGAACAGCCTTTCAAAGTTCGAGGCCTGGACGACGATCTCGGCAACGCCATTTTTTACGGGAAGATTCAGTATGTCGTTCATTTTAACAGTTTTCTCCTCGTCGCGGGAGCGGCCAACCCGCCCGGCGCTCTGGACGAGGACGCCGTTTACCCAGACGGACGCCGCGAATGTTATCTCCGGTATGTAAACCATGAGATCTTCGGCATCTCCGGCCAAAACCGTTATCCTGTAGGTCGCGTACCCGAAGTTCGGATACCCGGCCCCTGTCCATGACGAGGGAACCTGGATCAGGCTTCTTCCGCCCTCCTGCCTGCCGCCTGCCACGAAATACCCTGGTTCAAGCAGGCGTTCCCAATAGAACTCCCACTCCCCCGCGAGCGCATACACGCCGCCGCTCAGGTCCGCGTCCCGCAGGTCTATCACGCCCGCGACCGCGCGAACGTTGGAACGCTCGCGCGGCACGCAGACGACGTAAAACATCACGCCGCAGAATACGGTCAGGCAGAAAAAAGTAGTGAGAAAACGTCTCATGATTCGATCACCTCGTTAAAAAGCCGTTCTCGGAGGCTGAGGTTTTTAAAGATATTCCCGCTTACCGATTCGCGCTTGCAACCACCGGCACCCCGAACAGCGCCGCTCACAGTTTCACCGTCACTGCCTGACTCCCTGACAGAGATGTGTCTCTGCACCACTACAGGTTCGACGGTGCGACAATTACATCCATTTTTCGAGACCGGAGCGTCAGGAACGGCCAAAGGAGATGACCGTGGAAATGGGGTTGACGGAACACACGATCAGGCGATATTTGTGGGAATACCTTCCTTTTCCGCCAACGCCAGAAGTCTTTTGTCCAGCGTCAACAGCGTCGCTCCCATTCGCCGCGCGAGCGTCAGATAGAGCATGTCATACACGGAATGGCCGAGGCGAATTGCCTCGTTCATAGCTTCAATGTTATTCTCGGATATATCCACGTACTCATCGACAAGATTTTCCGCCAGTCTCAGCAATGGACCGCACTCTTTCTGCTCAAGATAGCCCGCTCGGCAATATTTCCAGACGGTATTGGCAGTTTCAGCTTTGTAGAGAGCCGAAGTTATCACTTTTTCAGACATATCCAGGCCTGACCTGAACAGGCGGCCTCTCTCTCTGTTCAAAACGATTTCGACGGCCACGCTGCAATCCAGGACGATGATCATCTGTCTCTGTCTTCTCTGAGCAAATCAGCGGGATCAGGAAATTGATCCGGATTATTCAGCTTCATGGCGTCTATTTCCTGGAAAATCGCCTTTCTGCGAAATGCCCTTTCCTCCCGCAGATTCAAAGCCGCCCGCAACAGGACAACTGTCTGTTGCGCGATACTGCGGTTCTCCATTCGCGCGGTTTTGGACAATGTTTCGTACAAATCGTTCGGAATATCTCTCACCTGAAGCAAAGGCATCGCGGCCCCTCCTTTTTGTTGCTGTATATGATATTGCTGCATATTGCATACATTGTCAAGATCGTCCTTCCGGCATTTCCAAAAACTGATACAATACCAATGTCAACAACTTAAGCGTTTTTTGCATATTTTTTCGTTACGGCAACACTGGCAGTGCGAAGAATTCACGGGGCGTTTCGTTGCAGTCTGGAGTTATATTTTATCCTTAAGTTGTCGACATTGCTTTTAAAACATACTCTAAGCAGAGAGCCGGCGGGAAACGAGTTGTGCGATTCGTTTAGTTTCTTTATCAGGCCTTTGATTTCAATTTGATCTGAAAAATATAAAAATGGCCCCGTCTCCGAGCGATCCGGAGCGGGGCCCATTTTTTGTAAATCGAATCGCGAATCAGGCGGCCTGGTCCTTCTTCAGGACGGCAAAGGCCTGCTGCACCATCGCGATCGCCAGAACCAGCAGGACGATGGACAATCCGCCCAGAAGCCAGTTCGGGACCGCCGCGTCGATCAGGTTGCTCTTGATCATGAGCACCAGCGCGGCGCAGGTCGTCAGCAGCATGAACCACATGGGATACATCAGCCACTGGTTGGGCTTTTTCAGGCCGCGAGCGACCCACACGGCGACTCCCAGAAGGACGAGGGCGCCGACGAGCTGGTTCGCGGAACCGAACATTGGCCACAGAGCCGACCAGACGGGGATCTCCACGCCCTGGGGATTGTGGGTTTTCATCAGAAGCATCCCCATTGCGGCGGCGACCACGAAACCGGTGGACGTATAGCGATCGATCTTCATATTGAAGAGTTCCTGGATCAGGTAACGGCCAAGGCGCGTCGCCGTGTCCAGAGACGTCAGAAGGAAGCTGTTCATGGCGAGCAGTCCCAGAGATTTACCGACGATGGGATCAATGCCGATGATGCTCGCGAATCGGCCGAACCCGGTCGCGTAGGTGATGGTCGGATTGACGATCATTTTGCCTCCGGCGGCGATCATAACCGTACCGATCGCGATGGTGGCCACGATTCCCTCGATCAGCATGGCGCCATAGCCGACAAGGACGGCGTCCTTTTCCTTGCGAATCTGCTTGGAGGTCGTTCCGCTGCCCACCAGCGCGTGGAAGCCGGAAAGGGCGCCGCAGGCCACGGTGATGAAGAGCATCGGCCAGAGGTAAGTGCCGGGAATTTCCGCGCCCTGGGCGTTTTTGCCGACAAACCCTCTGAACATCTCAAGCTCTACCTCGAGGCCGTTGCTCGAGCCCATAACCATTCCGATGCCTCCGATGATGACGGCGAAATAGAGGAAGTACGAGGCCAGATAGTCGCGGGGCTGGAGCAGAAGCCAGACCGGCAGGGTGGAAGCGAGGATGATATAGACCACCAGCACCCAGCGCCAAGCCTCCATATTTTTTGTGTACAGAACCTTTTTGGCGTCGGTATAGGCTTTAAAGTTCCCGACGTCCTGTAAAACTTCATCACCAGATGCCTTGAGGGTCTCGAATTGTTCCTCGCTGCTGACGGCCACTCCGCCCGCCGCCGTATGGAACTCGAGTGCGGGGTTTCCGGAGAAGGAAAAGATGTTGGAAATGCCCCTGTGATCGTTGCCGAACCAGCAGGCGTAGAGGATAATGGGAACCATGATGATCGTCATCAGCCACAGGGGGCAGTTCATGCGATAGATCAGGATACCGAACACGACAGCCATGAAAATATAAAGCGTGGAGGAAAAGGCCACGGCGGGATCCGTTGCGAAGGAATCGGCCGAGAGCTGAAGGAAAACGGCGACGACCAGGATGATCGTGAGGATGGTGAATAACAGGAAAAGAATCTTGCCTCTGCGGCCGACCCAGCGATCGACAACCTCGCCGATGGACTTGCCCTCGTGCCTCATGGAGGCCACGAGCCCTCCCATGTCATGCGGGCCGCCCAGAAACGCCGAACCGATGACGCACCACAAATACGTGGGGAGCCATCCGAACTGCGTCGCCGCGGTGATGGGGCCGGTGATGGGGCCCGCTCCCGCGATGGACGAGAAATGGTGTCCCAGCAAAACCGCGGGATGCGCCGGGCAGTAATCGACGCCATCGTACATCGTCTCGGCAGGGGTTTTATTGTCATCGCTCAACCCGTATATGTTCGCCATAAATTTCCCGTAGGTATTGTAGGCCACGACAAAAACCACTACAGCTATCACAAACAACCACAATAACATCTGGCCAATCACCTTCCTTAATGTTGATCGAGTGCCCGTTCAGGAGCACTGACAGATTGTGAATCACTCCGTTTCCACGCGTGTACAAAACTTTTGCTCCCTCCGAAACACCCCTGTAAGAGAAAATTCCCCCTTTCACAAAACTTCAAACTATTATAACGTAGAAACAGGTACATTTTAAGCCCATTTCGAACTCAGTCGTTCAGTCGCTCGTTTTTCGTCTCTCCCCTCCAGGCCCTGTCCACCGCCGGGACCAGATCCTTCACCTTCGAGTGATACCTTCCTCCGGGCGTATAAGAATAAATTTCCAGAAAGCCCCTGAGGCCGAACAGG
>JAITPZ010000147.1 GCA_031289165.1 Synergistaceae bacterium | reverse complement strand
CTGCGCTCCCCGAAAGGTTCTCCGCGACGGCGACGACCTCCTGCATGGTCTTCTCCTGCTCCACGATCATGCTGGACAGGGCCGACGCGAGCACTCCCAACTCGTCCCTGCCCTCGTAGGCGAAGTCCTCGTAAGTGATGGTCAGGTCGCCCTCCCCGGCGCGGCTCGCCAGCCCGACGATCGTGGAGAGGGGTTTCGAGATGCTGCGGGAGAGGAAGAGCGCGATCAGTATCCCGAGGACAACGGCCACGCCCGCGGATGAGAACAAAAGGACGATGGAATCCTGCAAATCGGAGATGCTCTCCTCCGAGATGGTTTTCACCCGACCCTGAGCGAGGGAACTGGCGTTCGTCGTCTCCGTGTTGATGGTGGTCACCACAGCGGCGCGGGCGTTATTGGTCTCGGCATACTCCACGCAGTCCGTCACGTAGGACCGCAGCTCAGTCTCATAAGCACTGCAGGCCGCGGCCAGCTGCCCCACCATTTGCTTTCTTCCCGCATCGGTGGTCGCGCCCAAAGTTTCGATGTTTTTTTCGATCTCCAGGATCATGCCGATCGTCGCGTTCAGGCCCTGCAGGTCGCCGGCAAGCGAGGCTCGCTGAACGGAACGACGCATATCCTGAATACGCACCAGGGTTTCCATGCCCGAACGGTACAAATCCAAACTCCTCAGCCCGCTGTCCAGGTCGCGGCTCTGCATCGTCTCCTTCAGAGCGTCAAAAAGCGACGTCATAAGCGTGGAAGCGAGGGTGAACATCTCCTCTCCCGCCTTCGTCATGGAGGCGGAAGACGAGATCTTTCGGGAAGAAATCGCGATGGTTTTTTCAAGCATTTCCGCGTAGCTCTTATAGACGGGGGCGACCTTCTCCTCCACATACTTCGACGACTGAAGCGTCGGGAAGGCGACGGAAAGAGCGTGGATGACATCCAGAGTTTTCCTGGCGTCCTCCATGGCCTTTTTGACTTCCGTGACCGTCTGGTCGCTTTCCACGTACTGCATCAGGCGAGCCGCCAGAAGCAGCTCGTAAGTATGCCGCTCCAACGCGGTGGCCGACTCCATCGCGGGAACGGTCTGCTCAGCCAGAGATCTGCTTCCATCCTGGACGTCCACCATATCCCCCCAGGTCACGACAACGGCCACTACGAACACGATCAAAAGCAGCCCAAATCCCAACAACAGCTTAAAACTGAGCTTCATGTTTCTCCACACGCAGACCCACTCCCCTTCACAATTCATACAGCTGCAAAACCGCCCTTTACGGACAATAACTCGCGAAATTCAAGGCAACACCGAATAATTTCAGAGGAAGCCGGTAAAAACCACACCACAATCGAACAACACGAAGGTTTACACAGCAACTTCCGTCCCCTGAGGGATGAGGAAAGGGCGAACGGAACAAAGCCCGCCCCCCTGAATTTAATCAGCCCTTCTCAAATCAACAGCGAATCATCGCGTATTTATTCTAACACGATTCACAATTCATATAAGCATATGTATTTATAAAAAAACGGCGAAGCCGGAGTTATTTTTCCAGCCTCGCCAGTTCTTCCCAGAGTTCCCTCTGTCGATCCGTCAGGTGTTTGGGGACGGCGATTTCGACGCGAACGAACAGGTTGCCGTTGTCTCCGCCACCACGACGGGGGAGCCCCCTGCCCCTGAGCCGCAGTTTCTGTCCCGCCTGGATGCCTGGGGGGAGCTTCATTCCGACACTTCCATCGAGGGTTTCGACGTCCACCTCCCCACCCAGCACCGCCGTTGCCGGCGCGACCCTCACCGTGCGGATCAGATCGTGTCCATCGACCTCGAAAACGGAGTGAGGAGCGATGCGGATGGTCACGTAGAGATCGCCGCCGCCGGGCGCCTTACCCGGAAGACGGATGCGCGAGCCATCGACGATGCCGCGCGGCAGGTTGACGTTAAGCGTCGTCGGCTCAGCCCGATTCGACGATCGAAAGGCGAGGGCATAAGTCCCCCCCTTCGCCACGTCCTCGAGCGACAGCGTCAGTTCGACCTCTCTGTCACGCTGAATGGAACGGGAACGGCCGCCCGCGGGCGCGCCCCTCCCGGCGAAGATGTCCTGCATGTCGCCGCCCGGAACGTCACCGCCGAACATCGCCCTGAAAAAGTCACTGAAGTTCCCCCATTCGCCTCCAAATTCGACGTGGGGGCCACCCGCACCCTGCCATCCCGGCGGAGGGGCAAAATCCTGGCCCTGTTCCCAGTTTGCCCCCAGCGTGTCGTATCGGGCGCGCTTGTCCGAGTCCTTCAGAACCTCGTAAGCCTCGTTGATTTCCCTGTAACGGACGTCCGCGTTTTTTTCTTTGGAAACGTCCGGATGATATTTTTTCGCGAGCTTCCGATACGCCCTGCGAATGTCGTCCTGCGATGCCGTGCGCGGCACTCCAAGAATTTCGTAATAGTCTCTGTATTGCACGGCCATAAATCCTCACCCGCTTTCATACGCTCCCCCCGCGTCCGGAGGGCCATACCCCGGCCGATGTCAATCGAAGAGCTTTTTAAATTTGTCGAAGATGCCCTCCTCGGAGGAAGAGGCTACGGGAACCTTCATTTCCCTGGCCAGTTCGGAGATGAGAGCCTTCTGCTTCTCGTTGAGCTTCGAAGGAACGTCGATGAACACGTGAACGTAAAGGTCACCGCGCCCGCGCGGCCCGCGCAGCCGCGGCATGCCCATGCCCCTGACCTTCAGGACCCGGCCGTGCGTCGTGCCCGCGGGAACCTCTATTTTTTCCCTGCCGTCAATCAGCGTGGGAATCTCCATGGACGTTCCCAAAACCGCCTGGGGCCAAGTGAGAAGGAGACGGCTGTGAAGGTCGCCTCCGTCGCGCTCGAAATCCCGGTGACGTTCGACCTCCAAAACGAGGAACAGGTCGCCGGGCGGCCCCCCGTTCGTTCCTCCCTCGCCTTCCCCGGTGATGCGCAGACGCGTCCCCGTCTCGACCCCAGCCGGAATCTTGACCTCGACCCTGTGGTTCCGCCGAACCTGGCCGCGTCCGCTGCACTCCGGACAGTGCTCTTCGATGATCTTCCCCCGTCCCTGACAACGGGGACAGGCGCCGACGGAAACGAACTGCCCGAAAGGCGTGCGCTGCACGTTTTCGACCTGACCGCGTCCGCCGCAGGCGTCACAGGTCTTTGGAGACGTCCCCGCTTTAGCTCCCGTTCCGCCGCAGGCGGCGCAGCTGTCCCATCGGGGAATTTCGAGGTTGCGGGTGATGCCGTTCGCCGCCTCCAAAAGCGCGACGCTGACGCCCATCTCGAGATCGGCGCCGCGGCGCGGCGCGTTGGGGTCGGCGCGTCGACCGCCCATGCCCCCGCTGAAAACCTGCTCGAACAGATCGCCGAAAAGGTCCCCGAACCCGGCGCCGCCAAAGCCGCCCTCAAAGGGACTGCCTCCCCCGTCGGTCGCGCCAAACTGGTCGTAACGGGCGCGCTTTTCGGAATCGCCGAGGACGGACCAGGCCGCGTTGATTTTCTTGAACTTCTCTTCGGCTTCCGGGTTATCGCGATTCGTGTCCGGATGGTACTGCCGAACGAGCTGACGGTACGCCTTTTTGATTTCCGCCTGCGAGGCATCGCGCGAAACTCCCAATATCTGATACAAATCTTCCAAAAGACAACACCCCGCGATTCAGAGAAATAAAAAAGGGCTGATTGAAGCTCGGGAGGGCGGAGCCCGTTCGCCCCCGGGCCCCCTGGTTATTGCGAATCGGACATTAAAGAACGGAGAGAGACTTTCCCTCTCCGTAAATGACTCTGCGGTCGCCCAACGCCTTCGTGACCCGTCAGATTATAGCACCGCTAATTCCCCTGATCCGTGAACTCGGCGTCGACGGTCTCTCCCCCGGACGAGGAAGCTCCGGTTCCGCTTTCCGGATGATCGTGCCCGGAAGAGGATCCCGACGGCCCCGCCTCCTGATAAATACGGGTCGAGAACTCCTGAAGGACCCTTTCCAGGTTGGACTGCCCGTGCTTCAGCTGCTCGATGTCCTCCGAATCGAGGGCCTTCTTTACCTCCCCGACGCCAGAATTGATTTTGCCCTTTTCCTCGGCGGTCATTCTGTCGCCCTGTTCCGACAGAAGCTTCTCCGCGGCGAACAGCATCGCGTCCGCTTCGTTACGCGCCTCGATGAACAGGCGTTTTTTGCCGTCCTCATCGGCGTGAGACTCCGCGTCGGTCCTCATGCGCTCGATATCGTCCTTGGAGAGATTGGAGGACTGAATCGTGATCTTCTGATTCTTGCCCGTCCCCTTGTCCCTGGCCGTGACGTTCAAAATGCCGTTGACGTCGATATTGAACGTGACCTCAATCTGAGGTATGCCGCGCGGCGCGGGCGGGATCCCGTCCAGCACGAACTGCCCCAGCTTCACGTTGTCGCCGGCCATGGCGCGCTCGCCCTGCAGGACCAGAATCTCGACCTGCGTCTGATTACTCGCCGCCGTCGTGAATGCCTGGCTTTTGGAGACCGGAATGGCCGTGTTGCGCTCGATGATCTTCGTGAAAACACCACCCAGAGTCTCGAGTCCGAGGGACAAAGGAGTGACGTCTACCAGCACGATATCCCGGTGTTCGCCCTTCAGGATTGCCCCCTGGATGGCCGCGCCGGCCGCGACGCACTCGTCGGGGTTGATGCCCCTGGTCGGGTCCTTGCCCAGCAGCTCCTGGATCTTCTTCTGGACCATCGGCATACGGGTCGAGCCGCCGACCAGAAGGACCTTGTTGATCTCCTCGACCTTGAGGCCGGAGTCATCTATCGCGCGTTTCGTCGGGCCGACGGTTCGGTCCAGCAGGTCCGCCGTCATTTCCTCGAACTTCGCGCGGGAGAGCTTCATCTCCATGTGTTTGGGGCCGGTCTGATTCGCGGTGATGAAGGGCAGGGAAATCGTGGTCTCCATCATGGAGGAGAGTTCTACCTTCGCTTTCTCCGCCGCCTCGCGCAGACGCTGTATCGCCATGCGATCGTTCTTCAGGTCGACGCCCTCCAGCTTTTTGAACTCGGACGTCATCCACTCCACGATCCGGTTATCCCAGTCATCGCCACCCAGGCGATTGTCGCCGGACGTCGACAGGACCTCGAACACCCCTTCCCCTACATCCAGTATCGAGACGTCGAAGGTGCCTCCGCCGAGGTCGAACACCAGGATCTTGTGTTCCTCCTGCTTGTTTTCGCCATAGGCCAGACAGGCCGCCGTGGGTTCGTTGATGATGCGCAGCACCTCGAGTCCGGCGATGGTGCCCGCGTCCTTGGTGGCCTGCCGCTGAGCGTCCGTGAAGTAGGCCGGGACGGTGATGACCGCCTGGTTCACCTCCTCGCCCAGATACTCCTCCGCGTCGTGTTTCAGCTTCTGCAGGATCATCGCGGAGATCTCCTGCGGCGTGTATTTTTTGTCGTCGATCGTCACGCGATAGTCCGAACCCATCTCGCGCTTGATGGAGATGATTGTGCGGTCCGCGTTGACAATCGCCTGCCGCTTGGCCAGCTGGCCGACGAGGCGCTCGTCCTCCTTCGTGAAGGCGACAACGGAGGGCGTCGTGCGCATCCCCTCCGCGTTGGAGATGATGGTGGTCTGATCTCCCTCCTGTACCGCAATGCAACTGTTCGTCGTTCCCAGATCTATTCCCACTACCCTCGACATATCCTGATTCCCCCTGAAATTTTAACTTTTAACCTTATTTTTAACTTTATTAAGAAAGGGATTGAAGCTCGGGAGGGCGAAAGTCGCTGCGCAAACCTTCGGCCTCCCCTCCCCGATCATTCAGTGCCGTCGTCGATCTCGTCGCCCTTCAGTTTCCCCACCCGCACATGCGCTGCGCGTACGGCGCGATTCGGCGTTTGATAGCCGCGCGTGAGCTCCTGCAGAACCATTCCGTCCTGCTCGGGGTCATCGACAATCTCCGTCTCGACCGCGTTGTGCCACTGAGGATCAAAAGCGCAACCCTCCGTCGGAATGACGGTGATGCCCGCGTTCTCCAGGACCGAGAGAAACTGGCGCTGCACCATGCGCACACCTGTGAGCACGTCCTTCACGCTCGTTTCCCCGGGAACGAGAAGCGCCCGGTCCAGATTGTCGAGCACCGGAATAAACTCGGCGGCCCTGTCCTCGGAAATCAGCTTCATTTTTTGAATGCGCTCCCGCTCGACCCGCTGACGATAGTTATAGAGGTCCGCGCGGGCGAGAGCGAGGTCGTTTTTCAGGCTCTCATTTTCAGATCTGAGCTGATCCACGACCGTGAGGGGTCCGTCACCCTCTTCCGGGGTCACCACTTTCAAATTTTCTTTTATCTCCGAAATCTCCCTCTCTCCGCTGTCCTCCGTATCCGTCTCGACGAAATCGTCCTCGAGGTCTTCCTCAGAATCCTCTCTGAAGCGACCCTGGCGTTCCTCTTCCTCCATGTCGTCTATCCCGTCTACCCAATTTCTCTTCGCCATGTACTATCCTCTCCCAAATCACATTTATTCTCTGCTCAGAGCGTCCACCATGGCCTCCAGGATGTTGATCGAACGCTCATAGTCCATTCTCAGCGGGCCTATCAGCCCCAAAACGGCCTTTTGCTGCCGCATGTGCGCCGGGATGAGGATCATGGAGTTTTCCTCCATTCCCTCCACGCCCTCGACGCCGTTTTCCTCTCCGATGCTGACCCTGAGCGACTCCGATTGTCGACAGCGCTCAATCAGCGTGGAGAGCGGTTTTTCCTGTTCCAACAGGGACATAACCGCCTGGAGCCGGCCCAGGGCCTGGAAGTGGGGCAGGTTCAAAATATGCTGGGCTCCGCTGCTGAAGAAGCGATAGTTCTGCACGGTAAGGAATTTATCCAACTCCAGAATCGCCGTCCTGCATGCCTCTTCGACGTTCTCCAGACCGTTCAGCACGAAGTCGTAGAGCACGCTTCTCACCTCCGTCCAGGTCCTCCCGGAGGCCACGGTATTGATGCGGCGCGCCAGCTCCTCGATCACGGCGGGCTCGGTCTCGCAGGACAGAGAAAACTGTGAGTGGTGAACCAGTCCCCCCCTGAGAACGATCAGCGCCAGAATGTTCGTCCCTCCAAGAGACATCAGGTCGATATGCTGAATCTG
>JAITPZ010000128.1 GCA_031289165.1 Synergistaceae bacterium | reverse complement strand
CTCAAAAAATCCAAAATACTGCATGTCGACGAAACAGGAGTTCGTACAGAGGGCAAAAATTACTGGATGAACACCGCATCGAATGATAAATTCACATACAACACGGTATCGCAGAAACGAGGAACGGAAGGAACCGATGCAAATGGTGTTCTCAGAGATTTCCAGGGAACGGCGATACACGACTGTCCAAGGCAGTATTTTGGTTACGACAACTGCCTCCACGCGTTGTGCTGTGCTCATTTGCTTCGCTGATTGCCGGAGTTACAGGCCGGCAAGAAACGCCAGAAGCAGTCCTCCCGCCAAAACCGATCCGATCTGCCCTGACACGTTCGCCCCAACGGCCTGCATGAGGATGAAGTTTTGCCTGTCCGCCTGCGCCGCCATTTTCTGAATCACGCGCGAGGACATCGGAAAGGCCGAGATGCCCGCCGCTCCGATCATGGGGTTGATCTTGCGAGTCAAAAAGAGGTTCAGCCCCCTGGCCGTAAGCACGCCCACCGCCGTATCCAGAACGAAGGCAACCAGCCCCAGAGCCATGATAGCCAGCGTCATGGGCCGCAAAAATTCCTCGCCGGTCATTTTGTTCGAGATCGCGAGCCCCAGAAGGATCGTTACGATGTTCGCCAGCTCGTTCTGCGCGCCCTGCGCCAGACGGTCCACGACGCCGCTCTCGCGCAGCAGGTTGCCGAACATCAGAAAGCCGATGAGGGACGCCGACGCCGGAACCAGAAAGCCCGCGAGGAGCGTCATGAGGACGGGGAAAAGAATCGTGGCCCTCCGGGAGATCGGCTTTTCGTGAAACGTCATGGGAATGCGGCGCTCCGCCTCGGTCGTCAGCAGGCGAATCACGGGCGGCTGAATGATGGGGACGAGCGACATATAGGAGTACGCAGCCACCGATATCGAGCCCAGCAGGTTCGGGGCGAAACGATTGGCCACGTAAATCGAGGTTGGGCCGTCCGCTGCGCCGATGATGCCGATGGACGCGGATTCCTGTATGGAAAAACCGAAGAAGTAATAGGCGATGCCCATCGTGAGAAAAATTCCGCCCTGGGCCATCAGGCCGAAAATCGCGGTTATGGGGCTCTGGAAGAGGGGTCTGAAGTCGATCATCGCCCCGATCGCGATGAAGATCAAAAGGGGGAAGAGCTCCGTCTGAATTCCCATCTCAAAAATGCGGCTGATCGCCCCGACCTCGATATGACCGCCCGCAATCTGCGTCACGGCGGAGGAAAGGGGAATGTTGACCAGAAGGGTGCCGAAGCCCATGGGGAGAAGCAGAGAGGGCTCATACTCCTTCGCCACGGCAAGGTAAACCAGCGTCAGGCCGACCACGATCATGACCGCCTGCTGCCACGTCAGCGCAAAAATTCCGTTGAAAAGTTCCATTTAAAATCCTCCGCCCTCTCCACGGGTCGTCTCGTAAGTTCGGGGCGTCGCCGTAAAACAAAAAACGCGCTTCCCGTCTTTTCCGAATGATTCCACCTTCGCCGCAATCCGCTTTGCCTTCGCTCCGGCTCGCGCGACGCTCCGCGAAGCCGTGTCCCCGTCGAAAATGATGTCCGCAGGGTTCCGCCATTCAAAAATTTTCACCGCCATCACCTCCAAAAGGATGCGCATATCGTACCATCAATCGGCCCGACGGCTTCACATATTCCCGATTTCGTGTTCCCTGTCGTCTTTCTTTTGTTAAGTGATAGAATAAGCTGAGGTTTACGTACATAATTCTTCCTGTTCGGCGAAAAACGTGACGCCGTGGGCTAAATCCGGAGGGTGTACATGTGCACGAAAACGACGCATAAAAATGGTGCAAAAAATGGTGCGTAAAAGCGGTGTGCTTCTGCCCCTGACCGCTCTCCCCTCGAAGTACGGCATCGGAGATCTGGGTCCGGAGGCGATACGGTTTGCCGAATTTCTGAAAAAAGCCGGGCAGAGGGCATGGCAGGTGCTGCCTCTGACCGTCGTCGACGGGGGAAGCGGAAACTCCCCCTACAGCCCGCCCTCGGCCTTCGCCGGCAACCCCCTTCTGATCAGTCCGGAGGTGATGCTGACGTCCGGACTGCTGGACAGAGACGACCTGAAGGACATCCCGGAGTTTGCGCCGGGTAAAATTGACTACGACCTGGTGCGCGCCTCGCGGAGAACGCTTCTGCAGCGCGCCTGGATCAACTTCAAAAATTCCGGGCGACGGGCGGAGTTCGACGACTTTGTCGCGACCAACAGGCATTGGCTGGAGTCGTACAGCTTTTTTGCGGCGATAAAGGAGGACCGGGGCGGACAGAGCTGGCACGACTGGCCGGAGGATCTCAGGTTCCGGCGCCACGAGGCCCTGCACCGCACATGGGAAAGCATGGCGGACGTCATCGAGTACTACCGTTTCGTCCAGTTCGTCTTTCGCTCCCAGGTGATGTCGCTCCGGGAGTGCCTCAACCTGTTCGAGATCGAATTTATCGGCGATATGCCCATTTACGTGACGCTCGACAGCGCCGACGTGTGGGCGAATCCCCACCTTTTCGAGCTGAACGATCAGCTGAAACCCATCTCCGTCGCGGGAGTTCCTCCGGATTACTACAGCAGCACGGGGCAGCTCTGGGGAAATCCCCTCTATCGATGGGACGCTATGGAGAGCGACGGCTTCAGATGGTGGATGGATCGTCTGCGTCACCTGCTGTCGTTCTTCGATAAAATAAGAATGGACCACTTCCGGGGACTTATCGGTTACTGGGCGATCCCCGCGGATGCCCTTACCGCCGAGAAAGGTTGCTGGCGCGGCGTTCCCCACGAGCGCTTTTTCGAGCACCTCTGCCGGGATTTTCCCGACCGCCCCTTCCTGGCCGAGAACCTGGGGATTCTTTCGTCCGATATCGAGGCAGCCCGCAGAGGTATGGGCTTGCCGGGAATGCTGGTTCTGCACTTTGCCTTCGGCGACCCCTCGTACAATCCCTACGCGCCGCATAATCACACGCCCGACAACGTCGTCTACACGGGGACCCACGACAACAACACATCCCTCGGCTGGTTCGAGGAGGAAGCGACGTCGAAGGAAATCTCCAACCTGATTCTGTACATCGGAAGGGAGATCACCCGCGACACGATCTGCGGAGACATGATACGCATGGCGATGGGTTCCGTCGCGGAAACGGCCGTGGTGCAGATGCAGGACTATCTGGAGCTGGGAGCGAAAAGCCGGATCAATATTCCTTCCACGCCCATCGGAAACTGGACGTGGCGCATGACGTCCTCGCAGATCACCGACGAGCTCGCCACGCGCATGAAGGAGATAACGAAGCTCTATGGACGGCTGCCCACCGACGCTGCAATGGAATAGGGACGGCGAAGCGGGTCGGATCGGATCGGGCTTCCGAATACCTGTCAGGCGATGCCGCGACCAATGACTTTTGTGAGATAATTCGTGCGGTGGACAGACAGAGTACAGAGTGAATATCGTACAGGACACCAGTAACGCCCTAAAAGAGGGAAAGGAGTATTGCGAACATGATACAGAGACTTCAACGCAGTGATCTCGGCAATTCTCTGAGAAGCCTTATGGAAAACGATCCCGCGTTCAGGCCTCTCGCTTATTTCTCCATGGAGGTGGGCCTGAAGGAATCCATCCCCACCTACTCGGGAGGCCTTGGGGTACTCGCGGGCGATATTTTGAAAAGCGCGGCCGATCTCGGCGTGCCGATGGCGGGTGTGACCCTGCTCTATCGCAAGGGATATTTCGTCCAGGAGTTCAACGACGACGGGTGGCAGAAGGAGAAACCGGTTCAGTGGAACCCGGCGCATGAGCTGACTCTGCTCCCCAATCGGGTGTCCATAACCCTGCAGGGCCGCGAGATACAGATCGGGGTCTGGGTCCACGAGATCATCGGCGCCACTGGATATCCCCTGCCCGTCTATTTTCTCGACACCGATTTCGAACCCAACAACCCGGACGACCACAAGCTCTGCTGGTATCTTTACGGCGGAGACAACAACTATCGTCTCTGTCAGGAGTTCATTCTGGGGGTCGGCGGCCTGCGGATGCTGCGCGACCTGGGATACATGAACATCGAAACCTTCCATTTAAATGAAGGACACGCGGGTTTCCTGACCCTCGAGTTGATGCGCGAGCAGGGGTATTACGACCCCGACAAAATCCGGGAGCAGGTGGTGTTCACCACGCACACGCCCGTCCCCGCCGGACACGATTATTTCGAGTTCAACCTCATCGAGCGCAC
>JAITPZ010000012.1 GCA_031289165.1 Synergistaceae bacterium | reverse complement strand
CAACGAGTATCTCTCCGACGCCGACGGCAGCGTCACCGGCGTCCGAGAGGGACCGCTGGTCCACGAAGGCGGGAAAAGCGCGGTCGTTCGCGAGCTGAAGCGGGAAAATCGCCTCCCGGGCCTCGTCGTCATGCTCGGCGACGGCATGTCGGATTACGCGGTCCACGCCGACGGACTCGCCGACCTCTTCATCGGCTGCGGTTTCAACGTCGTGCGCCCGAACGTGAAGGCCCGGTCTCCGCTGTTTATGGAAACCCCCGCCGCGCTGCTGTCGTTTTTGAGCGCTCCCTGCTGACGCCAGGAGGTGAGGCAGATTTGACGACCGCGAACGGCGCGCGTCATGTGGATGAGAACCCGCTCGCGACCGGCGACGTGGGGCGACTGTTGTTGAAGTTCGCGATCCCCGCCATCATCGCGATGCTCGTCGGGGCGCTCTACAACATTGTCGACCAGATTTTTATCGGGCGGGGCGTGGGGATGCTGGGTAACGCCGCCACAAACGTGGCGTTTCCCATCGTCACCATCTGCATGTCCGCGGCGGTGCTTTTGGGTATAGGCGGGGCAGCGAACTTCAACCTGGAGCTCGGCAGGGGCAACGGGGAAAGGGCGGGGCGCATCGTGGCGAACGCCATCCTGTTCTCGGCGATGGCGGGAGTGATCATCTGCCTCGGGGTCCGTCTGACGCTGACGCCGTTGCTCGTCCGGCTCGGCGCGACGAAGGAGGTCTTACCCTACGCCGCGTCCTACGCGGGCATCACGTCCTGTGGAATCCCCTTCATGGTGATGACGATCTGCGGAAGCCACCTGATACGGGCGGACGGCAGCCCCGGATACTCCATGATCTGCAACCTGGCCGGGGCGCTGCTCAACACGGTCCTCGACCCCCTGTTCATCTTCGGCCTGGACATGGGCATAGCCGGCGCCGCGTGGGCTACGTCCATATCTCAGTTCGCGGGCTGGCTTCTCGTAGCGCGGTACTTCCTGAGGCACAAAAACATTCGCCTGGAGCGAGGGTATTTTCGCCCGCGCCTCAGCCTCCTGCGCGCGATCGCCTCGTTGGGGGCGGCTATGGGCGTCAATCAGCTCTCGATGATGTTCGTGCAGATCGCCATGAACAACACCCTGACCCACTACGGGGCCCTGTCCGCGTACGGCGACAATGCGCCCCTGGCCGCCGCCGGAGTGATCACGAAGGTCAACATGATCTTCGTGTCGGTGCTCATCGGCCTGGTTCAGGGAGGTCAGCCTATCGTCGGCTTCAACTACGGAGCCGGAAACTTCGCAGGGTACGGCGGGCGTTTCGCCTCATGTTCGGCATCGCGACGTGCCTGTCGTTCCTCGCCTTCGCCGCGTTCCAGATTTTCCCGAGGGAGATCATCGGGCTCTTCGGTAAAGGGACAAACGAATATTACCGTTTTGTCGAGCGATACTTCCGAATCTTCCTCTTCATGACCTTCGCCAACGGCATCCAGCCCGTCACGGCGAGCTTCCTGACGTCGATCGGCAAGGCGGCGAAAAGCCTCTTCATCTCCCTGACGCGGCAGATTCTGTTTTTGCTGCCGCTCATTCTCCTCTTCCCTATCTGGTTGGGCATCGACGGCGTCATGTACGCCGGCCCCGTGGCCGACCTCGCCGCCACTCTCGTCTCCGCGGCCCTCATCGTCAGCGAAATGCGCGGCATAAGAAAGCTGGAGTTGCGGGGCATCGAAGGAACGAGGCCATAATGTCCGGCGTGTGACGCCCGGGCGGCGAAACTGATGATAGAATAAGAACACCGACAATTAAGGATCCGCAAAGCAAAATTATCCGGGATGAAACGGGGAGGCAGATCGATTGTGAAAGCCGTTTACGTTAAGGAACCCCACAGTCTTGAAATTGTGGAGCTTCCCGAGCCCGCGGCCGGACGGGGCGAGGTGTTGGTGCGCGTTCGGGCGGCGGGAATCTGCGGTTCGGATATGCACATCTATCACGGGACGAACCCTCTGGCGAAGTATCCGCGTATTATCGGCCATGAATTCGCGGGAGAGATCCTCGCTCTCGGCGAGGGCGTTCAGGGCCTTTCCGTCGGCGATCGCGTCGCGGTCGATCCCGTGACGAGCTGCGGGACGTGTTATCCGTGTTCCATCGGACGCCACAACGTGTGCGCGAAGCTCGGGGTGTTCGGCGTGCATCGGGACGGCGGCATGGTCGAACGCGTCGCGGTTCCCGCCGTCAACGCGCACCTCGTTCCAAAGGACTGGGCGTGGGAGAAGGCCGCGCTGGTGGAGCCCTTTTCCATCGCGGCGAACGTCCTGTCTCGCGCGCAGTGTACGGAGAAGGACCGGGTACTGGTCATGGGAGCCGGACCCATCGGGCTGACCGTTCTGATGGGAGCCGTTCTTACGGGCGCTCGCGTCGCCGTCGCGGACGTCCTGGATTCCCGTCTCGACGTCGCCAAAAAACTGGGGGCGGAGCGCGCCGTCAACAGCGGAAGCCTGAATCTCGAGGAAGAAATGACCCGGTGGACCGGGGGCGACGGCGTGCCGCTGATCGTCGACGCGGTGTGCAACCCCGCGCTCTTCCCGTCGCTGCTGCGAATGGCTTCTCCCGCCGGGCGCGTGGCGCACCTCGGTTTTTCCGAGACCCCGTCTCCGGTCGTGCCCCTCGACATCACGAAAAAGGAGCTGACCATCGTCGGGTCGCGTTTGAACTGCAACATGTTCCCGCGCGTCATCGAGTGGTTCGGCAGGGGGCTTCCCGCCGAAAAGTTGATCTCGCACACGTTCCCCCTTTCTCAGGCCCGCGAGGCGTTCAAACTCGTCGAGGAGAAGCCGCTGGAGACCTGCAAGGTTCTCCTGACCTTCCCGGACTGAGCTTTCATGACTCTTTTCAGTTTTCAACAGGGCGAATACCCTGTAATATCATAATCGGGAGGCGGTAATTGTGAAATTGAAGGGTTTTAGCGCGGTACTGATCGTCGTGTTGCTGTTTGCGTCTGCGGGGGCGGCGGCCGCCGCGCCGGAGTATACGCTGAAGCTGGGGCATCTGGCCAACGAGGATCATTCGTGGCATAAGGCTACCCTGAAGTTCGCCGGAGAGGTCGAAAAACTTTCCGGAGGACGCATCGTCTGCCAGGTTTTTCCCAACGAGCAGTTGGGGAACGAGGTGGACACCATTCAGGCCATCCATACGGGGATCGCCCACATGGTCATCACCGGCGAGTCCATGCAGAACTGGGCGCCCAAATGCGCTCTGATCGCCGTTCCCTACATGGTGCGCAACATGGACCACCTGACGAAGGTGCTGACGGGCGACATCGGCAGGGAAATCGAGAAGGACATCATCGAGAAGGTTAAGCTGCGTCCCGTTTCCGCGTTTGTTCGCGCCCCCCGCAACCTGACCAGCAGCCGCGCCATCACGAAGCCCACCGAGCTGAACGGCTTCAAGCTCCGCGTCCCGAACGTGCCCCTGTTCGTGAAGGTGTGGGAGACGCTGGGCGCCAAGCCGACCCCGATGGCGTTTTCCGAGGTATTCACCTCCCTGCAGCAGAACGTCATCGACGGACAGGAGAACCCGCTGGACCTGATCCGCAGCGGTTCCCTCTACGAGGTGCAGAAGTACGTCAACCTGACCGAGCACGTCTACGGATGGATTTATCTGGTTATCGGCGAAGAGTTCTTCCAGAAGCTGCCCGCGGACCTGCAGAAGGCCGTCGTCGAGGCCGGAAAGACCGCGGAAATTTTCGAGCGCGAGCTTTTCCTTGCCGACGTGGCCGCCAACGAGACGTTCCTGAAGGAGCATGGAATGGAGTTCGTGACGGTGGACAAGGTGGCCTTCGCCGCCGTGGCCGGGCCCGCTGTCGAGGAGTTTTTGCAGACGAAGCCCGCAGACGTTCTGGATCTTTACAGGAAGATCATCGCGGTGCAGTAGGAAGAATCGAAACTCGGGGGGCCGCAACTCATCGGCCCCTCGACATTTCATCGTGTCCGCCGCCAAAAGACCTCATAAGGGGTCGTGGACCCCTGACCCCAATATTGAAAAATCAATCATCAATCCTGTCGAGGTGACCTGTCATGAATCTTGCGATGGTGTTTTACCGGCATCAGCTGACCCGGGAAAATTTTCAATACGCGAGGCAGCTGGGCTGCACACATCTCATCATCCACCTGGTGGATTATTTCCATAAGGAGATGCCCGCGGCCGGGGCGGTCGATAACCAGCCGGTGGGCGACAACGACGGATGGGGCGTGACGCGCAACCGGACGGTCTGGACGAAGGACGATCTTCTGAGCATCCGCCGCCAGGTCGAAGAGGAGGGCCTGATCTTCGAGGCCATAGAAAACTTTGACCCCGGCTTCTGGTACGACGTTCTGCTCGACGGTCCCGAAAAACTCAAACAGATGGAGCGGCTGAAACAGCTCATCCGAAATATCGGCGACGCCGGGATCCCCATGATCGGCTACAATTTCAGCCTGGCGGGCGTCGCGGGGCGCGTCAGCGGACCCTTCGCCAGGGGCGGCGCCGAGTCTGTCGGAGTGGACGGAAACGTCGCTCTCCCGATCCCGAGCGGCATGGTTTGGAACATGTTCTACGACCCCGACGCGCGCAGGGGCAACCCGAACGGGATCAACGAGGCGACCCGAATCACGCACGAGGAGCTGTGGCGCCGCTTCGAGTGGTTCCTGAACGAGCTGCTGCCCGTCGCGGAGGAGGCCAACGTGAAGTTGGCCGCGCATCCCGACGACCCCCCCTTCGCCTTCGTGCGCGAAACACCGCGCCTCGTCTGGCGCCCGGAGCTTTATCAGAAACTTCTGGATCTTCGCCCCAGTCACTGCAATACGCTGGAGCTGTGCGTCGGGACGCTGGCGGAGATGAACGGCTGCAACTACTACGACGCGATAGAAAGTTACGCCTCGCAGAACGCCATCGGTTACGTGCACCTTCGCAACGTCCGGGGGCGCGTGCCAAACTACCGTGAGACGTTCATCGACGACGGGGAGATCGACGTCTATCGAGTGCTCGAAATTCTGCGCCGCAACGACTTCCGGGGCGTCATCATCCCGGACCACTCGCCCCTCGTTGCCTCGCCGTCCCCGTGGTACACGGGCATGGCCTACGCATTGGGCTACATCCGCGCGATGATGCAGCGGGTGGAGCGCGACGCGCGATAGCGAATCCGCAACGCTCTCCGGAAAATTCGAAAAGCAGGAGCCGCTCCTCCGACGAGGGCGGCTCCTGCTTTTCCGGCTGGTTTAAATTAACGGCATACGCGAAATTTACACGATCCCTTTTTTGAAGAAGCCTCGCGACACGAGTATTGTTCCGAACACGGACGCCACGATCACGATCCACGGAGCGGAGAGGAAACCCAGACCGATCTGCGGGGCGACGTAGAGCAAAAACAGCGGGATGCCCAGCCCGACGGGCACGAGGATTGGAATTTTTGCCCCGAACTGTCCCATCATCGCGCCAAAGATCGCCGGGACTGTATAAACCTTAAAGGCGTTCTGGATCGCGGGCGGCAGGATCTCCAGGATCGCTGCCCCGGCCAGCGCGGCGAGCGAAGTGAAGAACAGGTTGGTGACGACGGAACCGGTTATGCCCAGGGTGGCGATGAGTTCGCTTTCGGGCGTTCCCGGCTCCGTGCCCGCGACCTCCTGTGCGACCGCCGCGCAGGGGAGCCTCAGATTGCCTATATTCCCGCTCAAAAAAGAGATGTACGTGCCGGTCAGGCCCAGTATCGGATAGTACGATATGGGCTCCACAACGTAAAACGCCCCGAACGTCGCCGCCACCATGCCCCACGCGCTGAGGGCCACGCTGACGGTCGGAAATACCCCGTAGGTCATATACAGATAGAGATTGGGCAGAAAGCACATCACCATGGGGATGCCCACCGTAATGACCCCGATCCGAATGACCGGCCCTTTCCAAAGTTTATTGAATTCCGCGGAATTGATCGACATAACAGTCCCCTCCTCTTTACGCCAGTGCGACGGCCGCGAACATGCCGATCAGCATCGCCAGGCCAAGGCTGTATTCCCGCAGCCATGTCCACTTCTGCGCGACTTTGGATATGACGACCATGCCGATCATCCCGCCAAATACCGCGTAAATCGGTCCGCTCGCTCCGGGGGCGGCCCTCTGTATCGCTCTGAGAGCCCCGACGATGGTGTTGGAGTTGAGATATCCGAAGCAGCCCAGGGCCGCGGCAATCGACAGAACGCCGATCCATTTCGGATCGCCTCCGCCCACCTTCTGGCGAATGTCCTCGAGTTTGTGGGTGAACAGCATGGTCAGCAACAGCCAGCCGGTCCCGTTGATGGCCATCGTCCAAAAGGAGGCGGACAGCGTGTACAGGTTGTAGTCTGCGGATCCAAACTCCACGCCGGCGGCTTGGGCCCCGATGGTGGCCGCCGTCAGCTCCGTCGGCGCGGCGCCGATGATGGACAGGCGCAGCCACGTGATCGGAGCGCCGACCACCGACATCATTCCGACCATTACGATAAATATCGCTATGGACGGGCCAACGGCGGAGACAACTCCAACCTTGAAGGCTTCCCTGCACTTCGAAAGCGGATATGAGAGCCTGGCGGCGACCTTGAACGACAGCCGCGCGTACAGAAGAGACTGTACAAGGACGACGGCCACGATCGCCATCGAAATCAGCCAAAGCCCCCCCGCGTTTGCGACTTTCAGAACTTCAGGATTCATATAATGATACCCCCCAATTTATTTATGATCCGACAGCCACTGAAAGGCCATCGCGCTCATCACGGCAGCGCCGCGCCAGATGCAATTTTCGTCGATATCGAATTTCGAGTTGTGGTGGAAAAACTTGTGGCGTTCGGGGTCGCACGTATTGATGAAGAAGAATACCCCGGGCACGACGTCCAAGAAGAAAGCCACGTCCTCTCCGCCCATATTGGGCTCGGGCAGCTCGACGACCTCTCCCTCGAAGAGATGTTCCGCGACGCGCCTGAGCTCCTCGGCCGCCTCGGGATTGTTGACGACCGGAGCGGGACCGTCCCAGTTGAAATTATAGTCCACCGTTCCGCGCATCCCCTCCGCCACGGATTTCGCTATCTCGCCGATGCGGGTCGCCAGTTTTTTTCGCATATCGTTGGTCAGGGCCCGGATCGTTCCGGATAAGCGGCATTCCGCCGGGATAATGTTGAAGGCGCTCCCCGCGTGAATGGAGCCGAAGGAGATGACCGCCGGCGTCAGGGGTGGAATCTCCCGGCTGATTATCGTTTGGAGCGTCGAAATGATTTGAGCCGCTATCATGATGGGATCTACAGAATTTTGAGGGGCGGAGCCGTGGCTGCCTACGCCTTTTACAGTGAATTCGAAACGGTCCATACAGGCCATCAGGGACTCTCTGCGAAAACAAATCTCGCCGAGCTTCGTCCCGCTGCCCAGCATCCCCACGTGCAGACCGATAAGAACGTCGGCGCGCGGGTTTTCCAGCGCTCCGTCATCCAACATCCGTTTGGCGCCGCCCGGCCCCTCGGGGTTTCCCTCCTCCCCGGGCTGGAAAATGAGCTTGATGCTTCCATGCAGACGGCTTGCGTTCTCCCTGAGAATTTTGGCCGTCCCCAGCCCGATCGCGCTGTGCGCGTCGTGCCCGCAGGCGTGCATGTTCCCGTTCTCCGATGCGAACGGCAGCCCCGTCTCCTCCCGGATGGGCAGACCATCGCAGTCCGCCCTTATCGCGAAAACCCTGCCCGGGTGCCCCCCCTCGATCAGGGCCACCACGCCCGTACATCCATTGCCTCCAACGTCTTTGCGATAAGGGATTCCCATTTTGTCGAGTTCCGCACAAATATACGCCTGCGTGTTCGGTGTGTGTATTCCGGTTTCCGGTATTCGGTGAAGCCCTCTCCGCCACTGTACGATCTGATCTGACAACGCATGTGCCTGTTCCTTAAAGGACAGTAATTCCGGCAACATTTAAACGCCTCCTCGCTCCTCCGTCTCTGTGGTTCCCCTCCATACCCGATACCCGCGACGTTTTTTCCGACCGATCATCGTTTTTACACTAAATTTCACCTCTCCTTAAAATTGAATATCGCCACCCAACAGGTAATAAAATATGGTTCCCGTGCAACAGGGTCTCCGCTGAAATAACGGACAGAAAGCCTCCCGGGCGAATCGGCGGAAAGTATGAAAGACGTCGTGAAAAATGACGCCAATCTGTCCAGCGCAACACCGCAGGGTTATTATCTCATAAAATGCCTCTGAAATCAGCATCCGTTCCCTTGCTGCCGTCACCCTGACGCGATGCGTCTCCGGAAGCACCGTTTCGCCCTCGCGACGCGGTCGTCTACCGCTTTGTGATCTGTTTCGCGCGTCGTCCGCCCTTCCTGGTCGCCGCCACGCGAATTCGTTCCTGATGTGATTCAGGGATTTCCCGAAAACGGATGTTCCGCATCATATCGCACGGCGTTTTTGTTGAATTCCTCCAGGTTTACGTTGGAAAAATATTCCCGCTGCCACGTTGAGTATCCCTTCTATTCCAAATATCAACTTCCGCGTCCGGTAATCGGGAACCGCTTTATCGAATGCGGAATCGCCGGAGCAGGCTGTCGGTCAATGACGTTGAAACGGGGCCCCCCCGCAGCGGGAGAGGCTCCGTCCAATTTGTA
>JAITPZ010000285.1 GCA_031289165.1 Synergistaceae bacterium | reverse complement strand
TCCCACGACTGCCCCTTTTCCCGACGCGCGTAAGTCGACGTATGAGACCGGGGGCTGGTTCCATACTGAGCCCAAATCAAAGACCTGAAGTTAGAATAGCTAAAACAGGCACAATCTGTCGATCGGCGTGCAAAAATTGATCTCTTTGGCTTGATGCCCTGACATTTTCTCCTTAATGCTTGACAAAGTAAACTATTGGACATAATATCAAAATATTCTCAAATGGCGTGTAAAATTAAGTTCATTATCAGCCATTTTAAAATTTGTGCGAAAGCCATAGCCATAAGATGATCCTGATTGATGTGCTGGAGCAGCGTGTCAATGGTTGCGGGATCGTGTGAATAATGTATGTGCGTAAAGCGCGGCATGGTGGAGTTATTTTCTGCTGCGTTCTCGTTATATAATAGAACCTCTAAAAAAATTTAAGGGGGAATGTACGATGAAATACGGGGTAAAGAAGTTGCTTTCAGGGGTGTTGTTGGGAATTTTTGCGTTTGCGGGGGTGGCGTTTGCCGAAGCGGATTATACCTATATCAACCATCAAACAACGACTTTCCTTAAAGAAGGAAAGCCTGTTTATGACGACGCGATGTTCCAGTACATCAATTTTTATGTAGAGTACACTCTGCCTTCCGCTGTCGCCGACGAGAGCGCGGTGGGTGCTTTTACCATCAAAAACGGCACATACGCTTATTGGGATGAGAACGACCAGAGGCAGAATGTGGCAGGAGAAGACAAAACTTTCGATCTGCGTTACCAGGGGGGAGACGCAACTTACGCGGAGTTCTCACCAAGGTTCGCGAATGGAATCAATGTTCTCTTCCGAAGAGCCGCTGACGGTGGATTGCAGGGCAAGGCCTACAACTGGACCCTCAACGGAGACAGCAGCAGCGGAACGATGCCCAATTTCCGCACAACGAAAGAGCAGCTTGATGCTTACGTTCCTTACGTTGAATTAGGCAGCAGCGCCGTCAGTTGGAAAATGGTTTTGCCCAAGACGGGCGGAGCGGTTGTTGTACCTTTTCAGAGCAGATACAGGATTGGACTTTGGGCCAAAGATGGAACACGATTGGCTCGGAGCGATTGGCAACCCTTTGAGGCTAACGCTACGCCATCCGGTGAGTTCCCTATTCCTGCCGACGTGGATAAGCAGGCCATCAATAGAGTGCGTATGGAAGTACAGGATGTCCAGGCAAACCCCGCTCTCCCTTATCGCTATAGGTGGGAATTTTTCGTCGCCGCTCATAAAGAGGAAGATGTAAGCGGCCTGGCTCCGCTGAAGCTCCAGCCCGGCAAGGAAGAAATTGTAAAACTCACGCTTCAGCCTGGCGTTAGGCTCGACAGAAATACGCTGTATCCCTTTTCCATAGGAGACCGATCTGTGCTGGAAGACACGGATTGGACTACAGAGATAGAGACTAATGTAGTGACCTTGACGTTGACGGGGTTGAAGGAGGGAACGACCGATCTCGCTGTTGTGTATAGAGACGCTGCGGGGGATTTCTGCTACACCGCTCCTGTTCAGGTTGTCGTTGCCGACAGTTCTAAGCCTGAGCCTGACACTGACCCCGACCCCTCTAACGGCGGCGGAGGTTGCAACGCAGGGTACGGATTTATGGGGCTGTTACTTACAGGGTTTGCTCTGCGCAAATATCTGACCCTGTAAAAATCAGCTTGTTTTAAACGCTCCAGACTTCACAAGACCGCTTATCTTCTTTCCTGCAGGATGGCGGTCTTTTTTCTGTGTCGATTTGCTATAAACTTCCTGGGTGAGGAGAAGGAATTATTTCCTGTTTCCGTACGCGATAACCACATCGAGAGTGATGGCGGGCATAGATGACGATCCACAGGAAAAACGATTATGCTTTTATATGATCACAAACCCCCCGGCAGAGCCGGGGGGTTGCTGTTTTCAGTCGAATCGTTTCGGGGCGGACCCGCTTTCGCCCCTTCTACTCCGCCGCTATCGGGATTCTTTCGGGGGCGGCGGCCAGCCTCTGGTAGGCCGCCAAGCGCTCCATGGCGTCGCTCTCGCATTTTTCGAAAAGCTCCCGGGCCAGGTCGGGGAAGGAGCGGAACAGGGCGGCGAAGCGGACCTCGCTCATCAGGAACTCCCGGAAGGACGCCTTCGGGGGTTTGGAGTCCAGGACGAAGGGGTTTTTGCCCGCCTCCTTCAACAGGGGGTTATGCCGGTAAAGGCCCCAGTAGCCGGCCTCGACGGCGCGCTTCTGCTGTTCCTGCGAGTGCCCCATTCCCATGGAAAGGCCGTGGTTGATGCAGGGACAGTACGCGATGACGATGGACACGCCGGGGTACGCCTCGGCCTCCAGGAACGCCTTCAGCGTCTGGTTTCTGTCCGCTCCCATGGCGACCTGCGCGACGTAGACTCCGCCGTAGGGAATCATCATCAGGCCCAGGTCCTTTTTGCGGGTTTTTTTGCCGCTGGCCGCGAAGCCGGCTATCGCCGCGGTCGGCGTCGCCTTGGAGGACTGCCCGCCGGTGTTGGAGTAGACCTCCGTATCGACGATCAGAACATTGACGTTCTCGCCGGACGCCGCGACGTGGTCCAGCCCGCCGTAGCCGATGTCGTAGGCCCACCCGTCGCCGCCGACGATCCACTGCGCCCTGCGGGCGAAAAAGTCACGCCGGTCGTAGATTTCGTTCAGCAGGGGATCCGTGCCCCTGTGGCGCTCCAGCTCCGCGGCGAGGCGCGAGGCGCGCTCCCGCGTTCCGGCGCTCCTTTCCAGCCCCTCGCGCCAGTCCGTCATGGCCTCCCGCAGACTTTGCGGCGCGTCGCCCGACTTCAGTGCCTCGCTCACCCTGTCCGCGACGAGGGCGCGAACCTGCGTCGAGCCGATGTGGACGCCGAGGCCGTACTCCCCGCAGTCCTCGAACAGCGAGTAGCCGAAGGCCGGGCCGTGTCCCTCGGCGTTGGCGACGTAGGGTATGGCGGGGCAGCTTCCGCCCCACACGGTGGAGCAGCCCGAGGGGTTCTGGATGGAAAGGCGGTCGCCGAAGAGCTGGGTCAGCAGCTTCACGTAGGGCGTCTCGCCGCAGCCGGCGCAGGCCCCGCTGAACTCGAGCAGGGGCCGCGAGAACTGGCTGCCTCTGACGGTGCGGACCTGTTCCTCCGGCAGCTTCTTCCACGCGATGTTCCGCGCCGCGAACTCCCACAGCTCCGCGCCCTCCGGCAGCTGAGACGCCAGGGGCCTCATCTCCAGGGCCTTAGATTCCCGCCCTTTTCGTGCCGGGCAGACGTCGACGCAGTTGCCGCAACCCGCGCAGTCGAGCGGCGAGATGCCCAGGTGGAAGTGTTTTCCGGGGAACCCCGTGGCCGGAATCGTCCGAAGGCCATCAGGAGCGCCGGCCAGCTCGCCGTCGTCCGCCAGATAGGGCCGGACGGCGGCGTGGGGGCAGACGAAGGAGCACTGATTGCACTGGATGCAGGACTCCGGCCTCCATACGGGAACCTCGACCGCGATGCCGCGCTTTTCGAAGGCGCTGGAGCCCAGGGGGAAGGTGCCGTCCTCGCAGCCCCTGAATATGCTGACGGGCAGCCAGTCCCCGCGCTGCCGGTTGACGGGCTCGACGAATTGGGAGATAAAGTCGGGAACCGGCGCGCGCTCGGGAGCGGCGGCGTCCTTCGCGTCCTTCCAGCTCTCCGGAACGGAAAGCCTTACGATGTCGGAGATGCCCCGGTCGATGGCGGCGAAGTTCATGTCGATGATCGCCTGCCCCTGCTTTCCGTAGGACTCGACGACCGCCTCTCTCAGGTATTTCACGGCGTCCTCGACGGGGATGATGCGGGCCAGCTCGAAAAACGCGGACTGCATGATCATGTTGATCCGCGACCCCAGCCCCAGCTCCTGAGCCACGCGCACGGCGTTGATCGTGCAGAACCCGATCCCGTTTTTCGCGATGAAGCGCTTCATGGCGGCGGGAAGGTTCTTTTCGACCTCCTCCGGCGTCCACAGCGTGTTCAGCAGGAAGCGCCCGCCGGGCTTCAGGTCCTCCAGCATATCGTATTTTCCGACGTAGGCGGGGTTGTGACAGGCGACGAAGTCCGCTTTTTCGATGTAGTAGGACGATTTGATCGGCGTTTTCCCGAACCGCAGGTGGGATATCGTCACGCCGCCGGATTTCTTGGAGTCGTAGGCGAAGTACGCCTGCGCGTAGAGGTCCGTGTGGTCGCCGATGATTTTGACGGCGCTCTTGTTCGCGCCCACCGTACCGTCGGACCCGAGCCCCCAGAACTTGCAGGCCGTCGTTCCGGCCGGGGCGGGGTCGAAGTCCTCCTTCGGGCGCGGCAGGGAGGTCAGGGTCACGTCGTCGTCGATGCTCACGGTGAAACCGCTCCTGGGCGTCTCCCGCGCCAGGTTCTCGTAGACGGCCAGCACGTCCGGCGGGCTGAAGTTCTTGCCCCCGAGCCCGTACCGTCCCCCGACGATGAACGGAATGGGCTTCCCGGACATGGCCACGTCGCAGAAGGCGTTGCGCACGTCGAGGAAGAGCGGTTCGCCCGCCGCGCCGGGTTCCTTGGTGCGGTCAAGCACGGCGATCCGCTTCACGGAGGGCGGCAGGACCGAAAGCAGCCTCTCGGACCGGAAGGGGCGGTACAGGTGGACGTTGACGAGTCCGACCTTCTCCCCCCGCGCGTTCATCCAGTCCACCGTCTCCTCGATGGCCGTGCAGGCGGACCCCATCGCCACGATCACCCGCGTCGCGTCCGGGGCCCCGTAATAGTTGAAAAACGCGTAGTTTCGCCCCGTCAGCCTGTTGATCTCCCCAAGATAATGGTCGAGCGTCGCGGGCAGGGCGTCGTACCAGGGGTTGACCGCCTCCCTCATCTGAAAGAACACGTCGGGGTTCTGCGTCATCCCCCGGTGCACGGGGTGATCGGGGTTCAGCGCGCGGTCGCGGAACGCCTTCACGGCCTCCCGGTCCAGCAGCTTTTCGAGTTCCTCGTACTCCAGCACCTCGATCTTCTGCACCTCGTGCGAGGTCCGAAAGCCGTCGAAGAAGTGAAGAAAGGGCATACGGGCCTTTATCGCGGTCAGGTGCGCGACGGCGGCGAGGTCCATGGCGTCCTGGACGCCGGACGAGGCAAGGATGGCGAACCCCGTCTGGCGGGTGGCCATGACGTCCTGATGGTCGCCGAACACGTTCCACGCGTTGGTGGCGAGCGAGCGGGCACTGACGTGGAACACAGCGGGCAAAAGCTCCCCCGCGATGCGGTACATGTTCGGGATCATCAGCAGCAGCCCCTGCGCGGAGGTGTAGGTCGTGGTGAGGGAGCCCCCCTGCAGCGAGCCGTGCACGGCCCCCGCCGCGCCGCCCTCCGACTGCATCTCGATCACGCGCAGCGTCCGCCCGAAGAGATTTTTCTTCCCG
>JAITPZ010000215.1 GCA_031289165.1 Synergistaceae bacterium | reverse complement strand
GTCAAAGCCGCCAGTTGCCCCATGAAGGTTTTTGTCGCAGCAACTCCGATTTCGGGCCCCGCGCGCAGCTCCAGAACCGCGCCGACCTCCCGCGCCAGCGAGGAGTGGGCCATATTGGTCACCGCAAGACAGCGCGCTCCCTGAGAGCGGGCCAGTCGTGCCGCCGCAAGGGTATCGGCCGTTTCTCCGGACTGAGATATGAAAATCGCCAGGGTCTCGGCGTCGCGGATCATATGGCCGTAGCGGTCTTCCGAGGCCATCTCCGCCCGCACGTCCCACCCCGTAAACTGGTCCATAAGCCGTCCCGCAACCGTGGAGGCGTAGTGCGACGTTCCGCAGGCAACCAGATGAATCCGGCGATACCTGCGGACGTCCTCGTCGGAGAAGGGAAACTCCGCCGACAGATCGACTCCCCCATCAAGGCGTCCCGCCAGCGTCCGGCGCAGGACGCTTCCCTGTTCCTCTATTTCCTTCAGCATGAAGTGAGGGTACATTCCCTTCGAGGTCATCGACGTGTCCCAGTCGACGGTCGAAAGCCGCACGTCGCGGGGCGTGCCGTCGAAGCCGTAAAGGGCGATCCTGCCGGCGGAAAGTTCCGCGATCTCGTCATCCTCCATAAAAAGGATATGGTTCGTGTAAGGCAGGAGACCCGCAACGTCCGACGCGCAGAACGCCTCGCCGGGCACAGTCCCCAGCACCAGGGGCGGCCCTTTCCTGACGCAGTAAAAGCGGTCCGGAACGTCGGTGAAGAGAATGACGAACGCAAAGGCGCCGGTCAGCCGCGCGCAGGCCTTTCGAATCGCGGCAAGGGGGTCGCCCTCGTACAGGGTCGCCATCAGGCAGACGGCGACCTCCGTGTCCGTTTCGGAGGCGAACTCGACGCCCTGTTTTTTCAGCTCTTCCCGCAGTTCGTAAAAGTTTTCGACGATGCCGTTGTGAATGAGGACGACCCGGCCCTGCGAGTCCGCATGAGGATGCGCGTTCTCCCGCGTCACCCCTCCGTGAGTCGCCCAGCGGGTGTGCCCGATGCCGACCCGGCCCTGCAGGGAGCGTTCCCCGATCTGAGCCTTCAGATTCGCCACGCTGCCCACGCACTTCGATATTTCAATCCTTCGCCCATCGGAGACCGCAATCCCCGCGGAATCGTACCCTCTGTACTCCAGGCACTCCAGTCCGCCGATCACGACTTCGGTTACATCCCGGGGCCCCAGGTAGCCCATTATTCCACACATCGTCCCAACCCCTTCGTCAAACTGCAGGTTACCTTCGCAACGATTACACACCAGATTATTACATACCCAGGATTATTGCATATCGAAATTTAAAAAGAAAACCCCCGGCAGAACCGGGGGCATCTCTTTAATGAATCGTTTTTTGAATTGAAATCACTCCTGAACCTGGAGCGCCGGTTCACTCGCTTTTTTCTCTGAAAGAACGGCCTCCGCCTCGGCGCGTTTCGCCGCCTCTTCAGCCCGCTGGGCGTCGAGTCTGCGGAAAACCTCGGCTCCCGTTCCGGCGGGGACGAGATGTCCGATGATGACGTTTTCCTTCAGACCGTGCAGAGGATCGATCTGTCCCTTCACCGCCGCGCCGGCCAGAATCTGAGCTGTCTGCTGGAAGGACGCCGCGCTCAGGAAGCTGTCGGTCGCAAGCGCCGCCTTCGTGATGCCGTGAATGAAGGGCTTGCACTCCGGACTTTCGCGCAGCTTGCGTACGAACGTGATCTCGCGGATAAGCTGTTTCGTGACGCTCCTGGAAGAAATGGGACGCACGAAGATTTCCGTCGGCTCGCCGTCGACGATCTCGTCGAGCATCGTCCCGTTGACCTCCTGCCCGGTCTCGAAGGAAGCGGTTGTCCCCTCCGGAAAGACCACGTCGAGCAGAATCTTTCCATAAATAGTGCCCGACAGAAATTTATGCAGCAGCGCCCGCCGCGGAATGACGCCCTCCTCCGTCTCGATCGCCGCGATCTCTCCATCGGCCAGACCGCGTACAACGCGGGCGTCCACGTACTGCGGCACCTCGGCGATGGGGTTGCCCTCGCGGTCGGCGGCCTGCAGCAACGTCCTGCCCCAGAGACTGTCGTCGTTCATCAGCGCGTTCTGGAACATGTCGACGACTCCGATCTGGTCGATACTGTGCCAGACCCTGACCTCCTCGAGTCCCAGTTCCGCGACCAGTTCCGCGACTTCTTTCGTGACGAGGGTATCCGCCGGCACCAGGGTTTCCCCGGGATCTTCCCTGCTGACGATACGCTCGGCCAGCCAGTCCACACCGACGAGTTTGTCGAGGATATCGCGATTGCGGGCCAGAACGGGCCTCGGCTCATGCGACGTGATCAGGCGAAGCTGCGACGCGGACAGGCGCTCACCCGCCGGTATCCGAATCGTTTCCCCGTCCTCCTCGACCTCAAAATCGGACACCAGTTCCAGGCCCTCCATCTGCTTACGGAACGCGGCCCCACCGACAATTACGGTGACGTCGCGCCCATCGTGCTCCAGAACGATCTCGGAAATCATCATGCCCGGTTTCAGCAAAAGCCCTATGGACGCCTCATCGAGGGGCTTCCCTAAAAGCGGCGCGGTTTCCTCGCTCGGTTTTTCGACGCGTCTCAGCCGATCACCCGCGAAGATGCGCACGGCCTCCGCGACGTTACGCTCGTTATCGCCGCGAATACGCGCCTCCTCCTCCTCGATGTCGCTGAGCCAGACCAGGTCGCCGGCGACAAACGACGTGTCTCCCTCCTCGATCAGGCGAACCCTGTTCAGGGGCGCGACCTTCCGAAGAATGACCTCGATGTGCTTATTGTTGATCGAAACGCCCTGAGAGCGGTAAACCTCCTGTATTTCATCCACCAGCATGTGCTGGACCGCGTCGATGCCGCTGACCTCCAGAAGCTGCTGCGGGTCGATGTTGCCCTCGGTGAGGCGCGTCGTACTGCCGACCTCGATGCCCTCCACGATGTCCTCCTTCAGTTCCTGCGAGGCCGGAATCGTGTGCACAATCCGTGTTTCGGAGTCCTTCGACGCGATGATAACCTTGCGTTTGCCCTCCGAGCTGCGAATTTCCTCGACAACGCCGTCGATACCCGCCAGAAACGCCACCTTACGCGGACGGCGAACCTCGAAAAGCTGCTCGATGCGGGGAAGGCCCTGAGTGATGTCCTCACCCGTCAGGCGCACGCCGCCCGTGTGGAAGGTGCGCATCGTGAGCTGCGTCCCGGGTTCGCCGATGGACTGCGCGGCAACGACGCCGACGGCCTCCCCGATCGGGACCAGGTGACGCGAGGAGAGGTCCATGCCGTAACATTTCTGGCACAGCCCGCGCCTCAGCGCGCAGGCCAGCGGGCTGCGCACCCACACCTCCGTGACCCCGCTTTTGTCGATCGCCACGGCAAGCTCGTAGGTGATGAGTTCACCCTTTTTGACCAGCACTTTTTTCGTGTTGGCCGCGTGTATGTCCTCCAGCGCTGTGCGTCCGGAGATGCGGTCCGACAGGGGAATCATGTCCTTGCCGTCCCGCGTCAGGGCGCGAATGCAGATCCCCTTGTTCGTGCCGCAGTCGTGTTCGGTGATTATCAGATCCTGCGCGACGTCGACGAGCCGGCGCGTCAGATAGCCCGACTTCGCCGTGCGGAGCGCCGTGTCCGCGAGGCCCTTTCTGGCCCCGTGGGTGGAGATGAAGTATTCGAGCATGTTCATGCCCTCGCGAAAGTTGGCCGTGATCGGATAGTCGATGATGCGCCCCGAGGGGTCGGACATCAGTCCCCGGATACCGGCCATCTGGCCCATCTGTCCGCGGCTTCCCCGCGCCCCGCTGTCCACCATCATGCGGACGGGGTTCGAGGACTCCATATGCACTGCGATACTGTCCGCGATTCTTCGGGCGGCCTCCGACCAGAGCATTTCCTTGTGGAAAAGATATTCGTCCTGCGTCAGGACGCCCATTTCGTATTCTTCCTTGAAGAACTCGTCCTGTTCGATCGTCTCGGCCGTGATCTGCTGTTTTTCCGGCGGGATGATGATCGAGCCGACGCCGAAGCTGATGCCGCTCTTCGCGGCCCATCGATAACCCAGCGACTTGATGGCGTCCAGCATCTCCACCACCGACGTACGATCGATCCTGTCGTAGGCGTCATCCAGAAGGCGGCCCATGTTTTTCTTGTCGAGCTGCCTGTTGACGTAACGAAGAGGAGGGATGATGATGCTGTTGAAAAGGGCGCGTCCGGGCGACGTTTCCACAAAAAGAGTTGCTCCCTCGGGGACTTTGACCTTTTTCCCGTCGATTTTCTTTCCTTCTTCGAGGATCGTGGCCTTTCCCTTCGCTCCGCGGTATTTGTGCCGTCCGTCGGGGATGACCTCCCAAGCGGGATCCACCTTCAGCCAGACCCGGGCGTTGAGGTGCGCCGCTCCGTGATCGAAGGCCGAAAGAATGTCCTCGATGCTCGAAAAATGCATCCCCTCGCCCGTCAGGCCCTCGCGCATGTCCGTCAGATAATAGATTCCCAGCACGATGTCCTGGGTCGGCGTGACGACGGGGCGTCCGCTGGCCGGAGAAAGCAGGTTGTTCGCCGAAAGCATGAGCAGACGGGCCTCGGCCTGCGCCTCGATGGAGAGCGGCACGTGAACGGCCATCTGATCGCCGTCGAAGTCCGCGTTGAAGGCCGTGCAGACCATGGGATGAAGGCGAATGGCCTTACCCTCCATCAGAACCGGCTCGAACGCCTGAATGCCCAGGCGATGGAGCGTCGGGGCTCGGTTCAGCATGACGGGATGATCCCGGATGATCTCTTCGAGAATGCCCCAGATTTCCTCGCGCCCGCGCTCGATGATGCGCTTGGCGCTCTTGACGTTCGGGGCCAGTCCCCGCTCGACGAGCTGACGGATGACGAACGGCTTGAAAAGCTCGAGCGCCATCTGCTTCGGGAGGCCGCACTGATAAATTTTGAGCTGCGGCCCGATGACGATGACCGAGCGTCCGGAGTAGTCGACGCGCTTGCCCAGAAGGTTCTGGCGGAAACGCCCCTTCTTGCCGCGCAGAAGGTCGGTGAGGCTCTTGAGCGGACGATTGCCCGCCCCGAGCACCGCCTTGCCCATCCTGCCGTTGTCGATCAGGGCGTCCACGGACTCCTGCAGCATACGCTTTTCGTTGCGGATGATAATCTCGGGGGCGCGAAGCTCCTGCAGCTTCTTCAGACGATTGTTGCGGTTGATGACCCGCCGGTAGAGGTCGTTCAGGTCCGACGTGGCGAAACGCCCTCCGTCGAGCTGCACCAGGGGCCTCAGGTCCGGCGGAATGACGGGAAGCACCTCCAGAATCATGGATTGGGCGCTGGAGCTGCTCTTGCGAAAGTCCTCCGCCACCTGGAGACGCTTGACGAGCTTGCGTTTTTTCTGTCCGCTGCTCTCCGCGACCTCCTCGCGCAGCGAGGCCCCCAGCAGATCCAGATCCAGGCGGTTGATCATGGTCTGAACCCCCTCGGCCCCGATCCCGGCCTCGAACTTTTTGTCGTAGGCCTGGCAGAGGATCTGCTGACGGTCGTAAACGACATCGGCGCAGGCAAACGGAGACGACCCCTGCTCTATGACGATGTAGCAGGGATCGTCGATCGTGACTCCCCAGCGCTGCGTCGCAAAACGCCCCGGATACTTCTGCTGAAAAAGCTCGAGCTCGCTTTTGGAGATGATGTTTCCCTTGGCGAACGGCAGCTTGAGGGCCGCGGTCACGACGAACATCTCATTTCCGGCCACGGAGTGACGCCCGAAAAGCTCCCTGTCCCTGGCTCTGCCGCTCTGCGCGACGAGACGATCCATTTCCGACACGGCGACGGCCTCCCCAACCTTCAGAGCGACACCCTCGATCTCCTCCAGAAGTTCGAACGCCGGTTCCACTTTGAAAAGCTCGTCGCCGTACTCCGTCTTATGACGGGCAACCTGCTGCGCGCTCAGTACATCGCCCTCGTTCACGGGGATGTTATCCACGGACTCGAGGATAAAAGCCTCCTCGGCCCTGAACTTGGGGTCGTAGTGGGAATGAACCTTCATTTCGCTTTCCGATATGACGGTTCCCTTGCGCACCAGGTCCGTGCGGCGCCCCTCGAGCACAACCTTATAGGCTCCCTCTTTTTTACGGGTGGGGGCGAAATAAACGACCTTTTCGAGATCCTTGGCGCTGGTCCCGAGCAGGAGGCTGAGGCGGCTCGGAATACCGCGCAGGTACCAGATGTGAACCACGGGCGCGGCCAGCTCGATATGCCCCATGCGTTCGCGCCGCACGCGGTTGTCCGTGACCTCGACGCCGCAGCGGTCGCAGACGATCCCGCGAAACTTGGGGCCGCTGCGCTTATATTTGCCGCACGCGCATTCATAACTGCGCGTCGGGCCAAAGATGCGCTCGCAGAAAAGGCCGTCCTTCTCCGGGCGCAACGTTCTGTAATTGATGGTTTCGGGTTTTTTTACCTCGCCGCTCGATATTTCCCGTATACGTTCCGGGGTAGCCAGTTTAATCCGTACACCGACTATCTCTCTTCGGGCCATGTTCCTTCGTCAGTCCCTTCTTCTCCTGCCAGGGACATGCCGTCCGGCAGCACGTCCTTACCTATAAACAGATCATCCGCCATCCCAAATATAACCGCGTCTTCGGAAAGTTCCTCCCCCTCGGCGGGTTCGAGAGTTTCCGGCGACTCGGCAGCGACTTCGCTCTTTTCTTCATAGAACGGGAATTCTCCGGACGCGGCCATGCCGTACCCCCTGCGCGCGCCCCTCTCATCATCCTCGTCGTCCAGCACCATACCGCCGATGGTTCCGTCGTCGTACTGCACCTCAACGTCCAGCCCCAGGCCCTGAAGCTCCTTCACCAGCACCCGAAAACTCTCCGGAATCCCGGGCTTCACGAGGCTCTGTCCCTTGACGATGCGCTCGTAGGTCTTGTCGCGGCCCCGAATGTCGTCGGACTTCACCGTCAGCATCTCCTGAAGCACGTTGGCTGCGCCGTACCCCTCGAGGGCCCAGACCTCCATTTCGCCGAACCGCTGCCCTCCGAACTGCGCCTTGCCGCCCAGCGGCTGCTGGGTAATCAGGCTGTAGGGTCCCGTGGAGCGGGCGTGGATCTTGTCGTCGACCAGGTGAATCAGCTTCAGCATGTACATGCAGCCGATCGTGACCTTTTTCTCCATCGGCTCCCCGGTGCGGCCGTCGCGAAGCGTAATCATGCCGTCCATCGTCAGCTCCGGATATTTTTCCTCCCTGAGTTTCTCCATGTTCTCGAAGATCTCTTTTTCCTGCGCGCCCTCGAAAACGGGCGTGGCAACGTGCCAGCCGTTGTTCATCGCGACGAAGCCCATGATGGTCTCCAGAACCTGCCCCAGGTTCATGCGGCTGGGGACGCCCAACGGGTTCAGAACCACGTCGACGGGCGTGCCGTCCGGCAGGTAGGGCATGTCCTCCACGGGGAGGATGCGGCTGACGACGCCCTTGTTTCCGTGCCGTCCGGCCATCTTGTCGCCGACCGTGATCTTGCGCCACTGCGCGACGTAGACCTTCACCGTCCGGATGACTCCGGGAGAGAGCGCCTCGGGGTTGTCGGTGCGCGTCATCTGCTTGACGGCGACGATCTTTCCCCGCGCGCCGTGCGGCAGCTTCAGCGAGTTGTCCCGCACCTCGCGGGCCTTTTCGCCGAAGATGGCGCGCAGCAGTTTTTCCTCGGGCGTCTGGTCCGACTCTCCCTTTGGAGTCACCTTCCCCACCAGGATATCGCCCGAGTTGACCTCGGCGCCGATGCGTATAATTCCGCTGTCGTCGAGGTTCCTGAGCATATCCTCACCGACGTTCGGGATGTCCCGCGTGATCTCCTCGGGCCCCAGTTTGGTCTCGCGGGCCTCGATCTCGTACTCTTCTATATGTATCGAGGAGAATTTATCCTCCTTGACCAGGTTTTCACTGAGCAGGATGGCGTCCTCGAAGTTATATCCCTCCCAGGGAACGAACGCGACGAGAACGTTCTGCCCCAGCGCGAGCTCGCCGTTATCCACGGCCTGGCCGTCGGCGATAATCGTTCCCTTTTCGACCCGCTCTCCCTTTACGACCAGCGGACGCTGGTGAATGATCGTCCCCTGGTTCGAACGCCTGAACTTCAGGAGATTGTAGGCGTGACGACGCCCGCCGGCGGAGAGCACCTCAATGCGCTCGGAGTCCACCCACGAGACCTCTCCGTCCTCGATCGCCACGACGCAGGAGCCCGAGTCCTTGGCGATGCGATGTTCTATCCCCGTGCCCACTATGGGCGCCTCCGGAAAGATCAGCGGCACGGCCTGGCGCTGCATGTTGGAGCCCATCAGAGCGCGGTTGGCGTCGTCGTGCTCCAGAAAGGGGATCAGCGCCGTCGAGGAGGAGACGATCTGCTTGGGAGAAACGTCCATGTAGTCGACGTCTTCGACGGGGACCATATCGACGTCGTCCTGGTGGCGCGTGGGGCACTCCGACCCGCTGATGGTGACTCCATCGGCGTCGAGCGGGGTGTTCGCCATCGCCACGCAGTAGCTGTCCTCCTCGTCGGCCGAGAGAAACTCGATCTCTCCCGTCAGTTTGCCGTTTTGGATCTTACGGCGCGGCGTGATCAAAAATCCGTGTTCGTTCAGCCGGGCGTAGGTCGTCAGAGACGACACGAGGCCGATGTTGGGCCCTTCCGGCGTCTCGATGGGGCAGACGCGGCCGTAGTGAGTGTAATGAACGTCGCGCGCCTCGAAACCTGCACGCTCGCGGCTCAGGCCGCCGGGCCCGAGCGCGGAAAGGCGCCGTCTGTGGGTGACCTCCGCCAGTGGGTTGGTCTGGTCCATGAACTGCGACAGCTGGCCGGATCCGTAAAACTCGCGAAGCGCCGCGGCAATCGGGCGAACGTTAATCAATTCGCGCCCCATCGCCGCGCTGAGGTTGGGGATCGTCGTCATGCGTTCCTTCGCTATGCGCTCCATACGCAGAAGTCCTATACGGATCTGGTTTTGCAAAAGCTCTCCGATGGATCGCACACGACGATTGCCCAGATGGTCGATGTCGTCGCTCTTTTTATCCAGCGCCCGCATGGCGAACATCTCGCGCACGATGCTGAGGAGATCCTCGAGCGTCAGAAGGCGCGTGGACTCCGGAATGGCAGACCCCAGGCGACGGTTCAGCTTGTAGCGCCCCACGCGTCCGAGGGTGTAGCGTCTCGGATCGAAAAAGAGCGAATGGAGGTAATCCCGCGCGTTCTCGACCCGCGCGGGCTCGTTGGGGCGAAGACGACGGAAGATTTCCTGCATGGCCTCATCCGTGCTCTGCGTCGTATCCTTCTCCAGCGTCAGAGCCAGAGAGGGATCAATCCCCTGGACCTCGACGCCGCCGCGCCCGTCCGGGTCGAGCTGTCTCAGCTTTTCCAGTGCCTCGCGCGTAATGGGGCGGTTGCGGAGAACGACCGGATTACCCTCGAGATCCCGAACGTCCTCGGCGGACAGCATGCCCCTCATGTCGTCGCTGTATTCCATAAACGTGGGCTCGGCGCCGAACAGTTTCAGAATTTCCTCGTTGTCCCGCGCGCCAAAAGCCTTCAAAAGCAACGAAACGGGCAATTTTTTACGGTTGTCGATGTTGACCGATATGATCTCCCCCGGTGCGGTCGCAAAGTCGAGCCACGCGCCCCGATCCGGAATGATCTTCGCGGAACACGCCTCCTGACCCGGTATTGCGTCCTCCTTCGTGAAATAAACTCCGGCGGAACGCGCCAGTTGATTGATGACAACGCGTTCCGTCCCGTTGATAATGAACGTCCCCCGTTCCGTCATCACGGGAAAGTCTCCAAGGAAGATCTCCTCCTCCTTGATCTCCTGGATTTTCGTATTGGTCAGCCTGATGGTCGCCCGAATGGGGCGCGCCCACGTCATATCCCGCTGACGAGCCTCTTCCTCGGTCAGGCCGGAATTATCGATGTAGTAACGGACAAATTCAAGGGCGAATTGTCCGTCATAACTCTCGATGGGGAAAATTTCGTGCAACAGCTCCTGCAGTCCCTGCATGGCGCGTGCGTCCGGCGTCACGTCATCCTGATAAAACCATCGGTAGGAATCGCGCTGAACTTCGATCATATCGGGTATTTCTATTAGATCATGCGCGCGGCCAAAAGTGAAACGCTGCCGTTTCCTGCTGACTGAAACAAATTCGGGCATGGATTGAAAGACCTCCCTTATGGGTGGGGAAATTTTATGCCGAAATATAATCATAACAAAAGGATATAGCCATGTCAACTGACACGACCATATCCTTTTTTCTTTTTTTAATGGTGCCCGAGAGAGGACTCGAACCTCCACAGCCTTGCGACTACCAGAACCTGAATCTGGCGCGTCTACCAATTCCGCCACCCGGGCAAATTTTAACCTTTACCACGACTTTTTTTTAAATCCGTAATGTTCGATACCGCTTCTTAAAACACAAAATTCCGTCTGACAAAATGTATCGATGACACCTTCCCATTTTGACGCCGAGTCGTTAAATACCCTCGCCCCGTGCCATTTACGACAATAGGGAGTCTACCCTATTTGCTGTCAAACGTCAACTACCCTGGATAAACTCTCGCTCCGCAGCCTCGCGGGAATTTTCGGGAAGCGCCGCATAACCGGGAGAGATCTGATGAAAATATTTGTTTGTGCAACGACATCCGTCCTCCCTGAACTTCAGGAAGCTTTTTCTTTATTGATGTAAAATATCAGGATCTTAACCTTGCAGGCTTCTCTCCCTTTGATAGAATAGGAGAGATTAAAAGACCGATTTCGGGGCGGAGGATTCGGAATGGCGGATGATAGAAATTATTACCAGATTCTTGGAGTAGATCCGAAGATCAGCCAAAAGGATCTAAAAATTCACTTTCGGAAAATTATCAAACGTTATCACCCTGACCTCCACGCGGGCGAGGGCTTCGAGGACCTGTACAGGATAATCCTGGAGGCCTACGACGTCCTGAGCAATCCCGCGAAACGGTTCGATTACGATCACACTTTCGGGTTTGGATCGACCTCGCCCCTTTACGGCACGGGGCATTCCTACAGCGACTACGGCATGGCGCCGGAAACCAGGGCGGGCACGACAAGGCCACAGGGCGCCGCAAAACAGACGCCTCCCCCGCCGAGAACGACGAACGTGGGCCCCGAAGATCCCTACGAGGTTTTCAGGAGAATCCGCGACACGCAGAAAAAGGTCGTGAAAAACAACTACAGCCTGCAGGACTATCTTCTGCGGGAAAAGACGCTGGGTATTCTCGTTCTGAGCTGCGTCCTGATCGCCGGCCTTTCGACGCTGACCGGAGCCAGCCTCTTTTCCACGACGGGCGCGCAGCTCGCCGGCGTTGCCACTACCTCCGCCATACTGGTCCTGGCAAGCTGGATTATTTATTTTCTGGTGCGTGCCTTCATAATGGAATCGAAAAACAAGCCGGTAAGGGCATTTTTCTGGATATACGCTCTTCTCTGGGGGGTAATTTACTCGTATTTCATGAGGAGCCTGCGCGACGACTATGGGGACAGCACACTGCAATTTATCTTCAGCATCGTGCTTTTTTGGGTAATATTCGCCTATTCCACCTTTTCACTGGAAATGGACAGACAAAGCGAACAGCAAAAACGGCGTTAAGGAGCGGGGATATATCCCTGCGGGGGACGGTGGTAGGAAACCCGAACCCCCATCGGTTCAACAGACGCTTCCGTTCCGCGTCGGGCGATCCGCGCCAGAACGGCGGCGTCGGGAAGCGTCCGCTGAACGGAGTGAAACGGACCGACGACCCCGCAGGCGCGCTCGGGATCGTCCGAAACCACAACAGTATCCTGATTGTTTTTGTGCCCGCCCAGCCACAATCTGAGCGACTTCTTGTCGTATTCCCCCGCACAAAGATCGTCCTCGCATCCGAAAGAGGCCGCGTAGACGTGGTCGTGTCCCGCGTAGACGATCGCCAGCGCCGATTTTTTTTGCTCCAGATGCGGATACGCCAGCATAAGAAGCGAGGAGACCGGGATGACTCGTATTCCCAGTCCATAGGCAAAAGCCGTCGCCCAGGAGACTCCCACGCGGATTCCCGTAAAGTAGCCGGGCCCGTTCGTCACGGCCACCAGAGCGACGTCGCGCGGACCGCATCCCGCTTTTTCCAGAACGCGATCCACGACGAGAGGCAGCTCCGCCGCCTGTCGCCGTCCGAGATCGAAGCGTTCCGAGACTACTGCGGACATGTCTTTATCGGTGTCTCCATCGTCGCGACAGACGGCCGCGCAGGTCCATCGCAGACTGCAATCCACCGCCAGCAGCGCGTCTCTCATGAATTTTCCATCTCCTTCATTTCCGCCTTCAACCTCTCCAGTATGCGATCGGCCCCGACGCCGGAGGGAGAAAAGGAAAATTTTCGCCCGGTCTCGCCCTCCGCGGTGATTTCTATCTTCAGAACCTCGTCGCGCGGAGGCGCGTCCCAGCGTTCCGGCCATTCCACGAACAGGACGCAGCCGTTCGAGAGATATTCCTCCAGGCTCAGTTCTTCGACTCCCCCGGGCTCCAGGCGATAGAGGTCCGCGTGTACGAGTTCGGCCCTGCTCGTCCGATATTCGTTCACCAGCGTAAACGACGGGCTGCGGACACGAGTCGCGCCCAGAGCTTCCCCCACCCCGCGGACCAGAACCGTCTTCCCCGTCCCGAGATCGCCGTACAGCAGAACCGTCATCCCCGGAACCAGCAGGCGGCCCAAAAGTCGTCCCAGACGAAGTGTGTCTTCCTCGGAAGACGTGCGACACGTCGTATTCGGTGCGTTCTTCTCGATCATGACGGCGTCCGGAAATTTTCGTCATGACGCTCTTCGCGTTCCCGGCGCAGACGCTCCCGACGCCGCAAAATCCCGCGCAGGAGGAACATCGCGATCACCAGGCAGAACGTAAATATCACCTTGCGGCTGAACTCGATACCGCTTTTGCTCAGGCGACCGGCCCCCGCTATGAAGGACATGGCGAGACAGAAACTCAGGGCGGAGACAAAAAGCCCCTTACGGCGTATGCGCTCGGTTTTGCGCAGTTCCTCATCCCAGTCGATTCTGCGGCGACGCCTCGATCTCATGCTTCCAACCCCTCTCTCATCGCTCGAATAACGAAGGGAAGCTCGTCCGCGATCTCGGAGGCCAGTATTCCGTCCAGTCCCTTTCGGTCGCGCAGGCGACGCCCCGCAAGCGCGTGCAGCGTCCCCCCAAGGAGCGCCGCGTCGAAGGGATCCGTCCCCCGGGCCAAAAAAGCCCCGACGCAACCCGAAAGCACGTCGCCGGAACCCGGCACGGAAAGCTCCGGTCCCCCCTGATCCACGCGGACCCTTCTTTCGGACGTTGCGGCTACCGGATTCATACCCGCTGAAACAGCATTTATCGAGGCGATAAGCGTTCCCTCGCCCTTCAGGAGAACGCAGCCCCACCGTTTCGAAAGGCGCTCCGCCGCTCCCGCCCGGTCGCGCCGAACCTCTTCGGGCGTCGAGGAGAGCAGGCGGGCGGCCTCGCCTTCATGCGGGGTCAAAACAACATCCACTCGCCGGGGGAGAGAATCGCCGGCGACGGCCAGGGCGTAAAGCGCGTCTCCGTCCAACAGCAGGGGGCGGTCCCATTTTTCCCACATCGCCCGCACGAAGGCGACGGCCTCAGGAGAGCGCCCCAGGCCGGGCCCGGCTGCCGCGGCGTTCGTCCGCGGCAATTCTTCCAAAGCGACATCCAGCCACGTATTTTTCGGCAGCGCCTCTTTCGAGGAAAGGTCGGCCGGGAGCTGAACCACCTCCGGAACGCGAGAAGCGCAGGCATGGCAGACCTCCGGCAACGACAGCAGGGAAACGATGCCCCCTCCGCTGCGCAGCGCCGCCAGAGAGGTCAGGATCGGTGCGCCCGGATAATTTTTCGAACCACCCGCGACCAGAAGCCGTCCCCGGTCTCCCTTGTTCATGCCCGAGGGGCGGGGAGGCAGAAGGTGGGTCACTTTTTCGGATAAAAAGAGGGTCATCGACATCTTCGCTCATCGTCCTTCGATTACGACGATGACCGCCACGTAGTCTCCGTCGTGGCTGATCGAGACCCACGCCTGTTTTTCTCCACGAGAATACGAGGGGTCGAGTTCGGGCGGAACGACCAGACGGGGGCCGGCATCCGTGCGGTCGAGAGAAAAGCGGGAGTTGAGGGCCAGGGTATACATGGAGACGCCGCTGGCCTTGGCGAAGGCCTCCCGCGCGGCGAAGGCCGAGGCGAAGCTGGCCGCCCGGGAGCGCTCGTTGCCCATTCCGTCGGCATAGGCAATCTCCGCGGGACGAAAAAGTCGCCGCACGAAGTGAGGCGACCGAACCGCCCGCTGTATACGGGGGATACTGCAAAGGTCGACGCCAAGTCCAAGGATCATCCGTCATCTCATTTCGACAAAAACACGTTCGAACACAATCCGGCGGCGCTTCAGCTCGCCTGCCCGATCTCTCTGGCGACCTCGTCTTCCACAGTTTTGAGGAGCCGGTCCGCTTCTCGTTCGACGCGCTCCAGCCACTCTTTTTTCTCCACCGCGAAGGCAACGTCCTTTATGGACGGCAGATTGATCCGCACGTTCGCCAGCGCGCCCTTCAGCCCCGCCCAGGCCTGTACCGCGCCAACGGCGAGATCGCTGACCGCATTGGTGTTGCTTTTGTGCAGAAGGGACTCGGAGAGCTGCATCGCCGCGAGGCAACCCTCGGCGGTCGTCACGGGCGAGTCGACCGCAATGATATAGGCACGCTGAATCGCGGCGCTGCGGGCGACCTTCTGCTCGTCCGTCTCCTTTGGCAGGGCAAACGCCGCCATGACGGAGTCGAAGGCGTCCGTATCCTTCTGAATGCCATCCAGAAGAGACGCCGCGAGAGCGTCCGACTTTGCCAGAACCTCCTTTACGAGGACCTCGTGCTGCGCGTATTTCGCCTTTCCGAGGGTCAGACGACAGACCATGGAGACCAGCCCCGCCCCAAGCGCACCCGAGAGGGCCGCCGCGCTGCCGCCTCCCGGCGCGGGCGCGTCCGAAGCCAGCTTCTCCGTAAATCCTTTTACCGTCATATCGATCAACGACATATTCAAGCCTCCAAAATAATGATACAAGTTTTCTAATAAAGGGGTTCAGGGGTCCACGACCCCTGAGGAGGTTTGGGGCAGAGCCCCAAATATTATTTATATAAAGATTTCCAGGGGGTCGTGGACCCCCTGACCCCTTTATAAAAACTTCTTCATTTTCCTCTCGTTCCCAGGTACGCCGCTCTGATTTCGGGGTCGGCCAGCAGGTCCTTCGACAGCCCCTCCTTGATCAGGTGTCCCGTCTGCAGGACGTAGGTTCGGTGAGACAGGAGCAGCGCCTGTTTC
>JAITPZ010000214.1 GCA_031289165.1 Synergistaceae bacterium | reverse complement strand
CGCGACATTTTTACTGTCCCTTGACACCGGGGAAAACAGCTACTACGCCTGTTCTGTTTGTTTTTATAGTTCTTTAGATCGGATAAGCCTCTTCCGTTATCGGCTTGTCGAGGCCGATGTTCGTCTTAGTCGCGCGCGCGTATTTCTTCGGAAGAAAGTCCTTCGCGACCTGCGGGAACATCGCGTATGACAGCACGTCCTCCGGCTGAAGCACCCACGGGCCCACTTCCTTGCGCAGTTTTTCCATCTCCGGAGGGATGTTGTCCGCCGGCCGGCATGTGATCGGCGCTTCGCCTTCTGTGGCTTTCCGCTGTATTTCCTTGTTGACTGGGGCCGGCGTGTGTCCATACTGGCCCAGGAAGTAGTTTTTCACCTCTTTGGGGATTATCTTCCACCGTTCGCCGACCATGACGTTCATGGCTGCCTGTGTGCCTACGATTTGGCTCGTCGGCGTTACGAGCGGCGGATAGCCCATCTCCTCGCGGACACGCGGCACTTCCTCCAGCACGGCCTTCAGTTTGTCGATGGCGTTGCCCTCCTTGAGCTGGCTCTGGAGGTTAGAGTACATGCCTCCCGGTACCTGGTAGAGCAGTATATTGATGTCGACTCCCGAAACGCCCATTATTATGTCCTTGTACTTCTCCTTCAGCTTTGTGAAATGTGCTGCCACTGGAAGCAGTTTTTCAAGGGACAGGCCTGTATCGAGAGGACCGCCAGCCAGGGCTGCTACCATCGTCTCGGTCGCCGGCTGGCTCGTCCCCATGGCGAACGGCGATATGGCACAGTCGCAGACGTCTGCGCCAGCTTCGAGTCCCTCCAGGTACGTCATGGCCGCCAGTCCGCTCGTGTAATGGGTGTGAAGTTGAATGGGCAGATCGACTTTCTCCTTTATAGCCTTGATGAGGGACCGCGCTGCCACCGGCGTCAGCAACCCTGCCATGTCCTTGATGCATATCGAGTCGGCCCCCATGTCAGCCATATCGCGGGCTTGCTTTGCAAACAGCTCCAGAGTGTGGACTGGTGATATGGTGTAGGATATGGCGAGCTGAAGGTGCGCTCCCTCCTTCTTCACCTGGTTCGCCGCCACCTCCGCGTTTCTCAAGTCGTTCAGGGCGTCGAAGATGCGCACGATGTCGATGCCGTTTCCTATCATCCTCTTTACAAACTCGCGCACGACGTCATCTGCGTAGTGTCGGTAACCGACGAGGTTCTGTCCTCGAAGCAGCATCTGCAGCTTTGTCTTCTTCACTCTCTTGCGGATCTCGCGGAGCCTCTCCCACGGGTCCTCGTCGAGGAAGCGCATACAGCTGTCAAAGGTGGCGCCTCCCCACATTTCAAGAGAATAGTACCCCACATCGTCCATCAGCTCCAGCACCGGCGCCATGTCCGAGGTTCTCATGCGCGTCGCGATAAGCGACTGATGAGCGTCGCGCAGGGCAGTTTCCATAATCATCGCCCGGCGCTTCGGCTTCTCCACCTGCTTTTCCGCCGCCTGGGCAACGCTGTTGACCTCTTTGCGATCCGTCACGTTATTCATTTTTCCACCTTTTTTCTCCTGTCCCATAATAATTTCACCCTCCTGCCGAGAACCTGCTTTCGCTGTTCTCCACTATATAAGGTCAGATTTCGCTTCACATTTCACTCTTTTTTGCCCTGTCCCAGAGTTCGTCCAGCTTTTCCGGGGAACATTCGCTCATCTGAACCCCCTGGACCTCCGCCTCCCGTTCCACCTTTTGAAAACGCGAGGCGAACTTCCCGCAGGCCCTGGAAAGCGCGGCGTCCGGGTCGATCTTCAAATGCCGCGCCAGATTCACCGTTGTGAACAGCAGGTCCCCCAACTCGTCCTCTACGGCGTCGGATTGGCCGCCCGCGAGAGTTCTGTCCATGAGAGCCTCGCGAAGTTCCGCGATTTCCTCGTCCAGTTTGGCGAAGAGGGGTTCTGTGTCGTCCCCGCGCCAGTCAAACCCCACATGTGCCGCCTTGTCCTGCATGCGGTACGCCTTCAAAAGCGGGGGCAATCCTCTGGGAACTCCTGCCAGAATCGACAGGCTTTCTTTTTTCCCCCTGCGCTCCTCCAGCTTTATCCGCTCCCAGTTGCGCAGGACATCGTCGCTGTCGGCAACGGTCGCGTCCCCGAAAACGTGCGGATGGCGGCGTATCAGCTTCTCGCAGATCGTCCGCACGACGTCCTCGATGCCGAACGCCCCCGCCTCCTTCGCGATGGAGGCGACGAATACGATCTCGAGGAGGAGATCGCCCGCCTCTTCGCGCAGGTTATCCATGTCGCGCGCGGTAATGGCCTCCGTCAGCTCGTAGGCCTCCTCGACAATACAGGCGCGCAGGTCCTCCAGCTTCTGTTCCCTGTCCCAAGGGCATCCCCCCGGCGCTCTCAGGCGCTCCAGAATGGAAACCAGCCCGTCGAAAAAATGACGCTTTTCGTTGTCGTTACAGTCCAAAATAACCTCCAACTCTTCCACCCGCGTATTCAGAACCCGCCGCATACGAGCCAATTATACAGGTCGAATTCACACCGACGCAGCCAAATTCTGCGGGTCAATCATAGCACAAGACGCGATTTCTCCGAAAAGGAAACCGGTCGGATCGAAAATGAAGGCCTGCCTGAATGAGACCTGGCGCTACTCTTCGTTCGAATTTCGTTTTTCTGTTTCCTGTGGAACGATTTCGGCGCCGCTTACGAAGAGCGCGTCGGCCTCGGCAAAAACGACGCCTTTCGCGTCAGTCAGATACGCGCCGGTTTTCGTCTTTCGACCTCCCCGGTGCTCCACTCTGCCCCGGACAGTGTACGCTCTGCCGATCGTCACGGGTTTGCGGTAACAAATGTGAAAATCCGCCGTAACCACCCACTCGCCGCAGCTTCGGCGAATCGCCCAGCCCATCGCGTCGTCGAATATCGAGGCCAGTATTCCCCCGTGCACGACGCCGCTGTAGCCGCACCACGTCTCGTCGGGCTCGAACGGCACGCAGACCTCCCCGTTCTCCTCGTCCCACATCAGATGAAGATGCAGCGAACGCGGGTTCGTTCCATCGTTATCGCATACAAAACAACCCGGAGACCCCGGAAGTTTTTCCATTATCCGCAAATTTTTCATCTGTAACTTTTCACCCGCAAACCTTCCACAATAATCTTCATAATATATTTCGCTCTCCCATGCCCGCACCTTTATCCGAGACCTCCCCGGGTTATCCAGTGCTTTTTATTTTCAATTATATACAATACCGGGACGGCGTCGTCCGCGCAGGACGTCGAACCTGCGCTATAATCACCTGTGTAATCACCACTACCGCTCTGAAGGAGGCGGGTGAGCATGTACAGTAAAATCGTGCTTGTCAACGGACGGATCCATACCCCCCCGGGGATGGCGGAGGCCATGCTGATTGAGGGTGGCCGCATCGCGAAGCTGGGGGCTATTTCCGACGTCCTGCCGCAAAGGGACGCCGAATTTATCGACCTGAGGGGACGATCCGTGTTCCCGGGATTTGTGGACTCGCACCTGCACTTCATGAACTGGGCGCAGTCGCGGGAGCTTCTGGACCTCAGCGGATGCGCCTCCATAGGGGATCTTCGCGAATCTCTCGAGGCGTTCGTTCGCAGTCAGCCCCTGCCGGAAGGAGAATGGTACCGAGGGCGGGGTTGGAACCATACGCATATGATCGAGGGGCGTATGCCCGTTCGTTTCGACATCGACGAGATCGTCCCCCGCAATCCGGTTCTTCTGACCCGGGTCTGTGGACACGTTGCGCTTTTGAACACCGCGGCCATCCGGCTTCTGGGTATTACGCGGGACACGCGGATCGCGGGAGGCTCGTTCGAGCTGGACGGCGGAGAACTCAACGGCATCATCACCGAGGGCGCGATTTCCTGGGTCCACGAGCGGATGCCCGGACTTGGAGACGAGGACGCGCTTCGCCTTCTCGAAAAATACGGCCCGCTGGCGGCCGGCTTCGGCCTGACTGAGCTGCACACGGACGATATGGGAGCCTTCGAGTACGATTTTCGACGTCTCAACGCCTTTTACAGCGGCGCCGAGCGGGAGGGGAAGCTGCCGTTTCGCGTGCGTCAGCAGTTTTTGCTGCCCACCCGGGAGCTGCTGACCGACTTTCTCTCGGAGGGATGGCGGACTGGCGACGGCTCGCCATTTTATCAGGTCGGCCCGCTCAAACTGCTGACCGACGGCTCGCTGGGAGGGCGCACCGCGCTTTTGCGCGAGGACTACTTCGACAGCCCGGGAGACCGCGGAGTCGCCGTTTTCGATCAGCATGAGCTGAACGATATGATCGCGACCGCCCATTCGTCGGGTATGCAGGTCGCCACGCACGCCATCGGCGACGGAGCCCTCGACATGTGCCTCGAGGCATTCGATGCCGCGGAGAGGGCGCGCCCGAGCCTGGCCCGTCACCTGATCGTTCACGCCCAGATCGCCGACGACCGGCAACTGGACCGGATGAAAGCCCTTCACGTGGGTGCGGCCGTGCAGCCCTGCTTCGTCCCCTCCGATCGGGAGATGGCTATTGCCCATCTGGGTGAGGAAAAGGCCGCAGGCAGCTACCGCTGGAAGTCCATGCTGCGCCGGGGCATCGTGCTGTCGGGCGGTTCGGACGCCCCCGTGGAGGATCTGCGTCCCCTGAACGGCATTCACGCGGCCGTCACGAGGCAGGACTTGAACGACGAGCCCGAGGGCGGTTGGGCGCCCGAGCAAAAGCTTTCCGTCGCCGAGGCCCTGTCCCTTTACACCTGGGGCGGAGCGTGGCATGGAAACAGCGAGAGACGTCGCGGAGAGATCCGGGAGGGACAGGACGCCGACCTGGTCGTTCTGGAGCAGGACCCCTTCCTGGTCGCTCCTCAGGAGCTTCACGATATCGACGTGGCGATGACGCTGTGCGGCGGACGTGTCACATGGCGAAGCACGTCCTTCGAGTAACCTAGAAACAACAGCCCCCTGGCCGGAGCCGGGGGGCTTGTTAAATTAAAACCACAGCTGCTCAGGACCTGACCAGCTCAATCAACACCTCAATAATCGCCTTAAACCGAAAATCCGTCACGACTTTCGCCTCCCTTATCACCATTATTTTTTCCTTTGTCCAGAGCTGAGGGCTTGAATGTTTACGTTGTTTTCTTCCGCTCAACTGTTAAACTTGCGGGGCCCCGGTATAATATGTACATACGTTTGCGATGAAGTGAAGATTCTCTCCGGGGCGAGGACTCCATGCCACTTTTTTATTGCCGGTAATTGTTGGGTTTTCAGGGTATGGCCTTACCTGGCATGTGCGAAGTTTGAACAACTATCCCCACTCTGGAAGGCGGGTGTCCCGGTGACAGGGAAAACGGTACTGGAAATGCGCGGCATCACCAAAGACTACTCCGGAAACAGGGTGTTGAAGAACGTGTCGTTCGCCGTGGAGGAGGGAGAAATTCACTCCCTGATCGGCGAGAACGGCGCCGGAAAATCGACCCTGATGAACATTCTTTTTGGGATGCCGGTCATTCATGAAAGCGGCGGGTTTAAGGGAGAGGTTATCCTTGACGGCAGGGCCGTCAGCATATCGACGCCCAAAGAGGCGATGAACCTGGGTATTGGGATGGTTCACCAGGAGTTTGTCCTGCTTCCGGGCTTCAACGTCCTGGAAAACGTGAAGCTGAACCGCGAATCCACAAAACCCAACCCGATCAGCCGAATTTTTTGGGGCTTTGGCAAAACCGGAAAAAAGCTCGAGACCCTGGATTATCCGACCATGAAAAGGGACGTCCGGGCCGCGCTTTCGTCTCTTTCAACCTCCATCGACGAGATGACGCCCGTTCGCGATCTGCCGGTCGGCCACATGCAGTTTGTGGAGATCGCGCGGGAACTGGATAAATCGAAGGTCAGGCTGCTGGTTCTGGACGAGCCCACGGCGGTTTTGACCGAATCGGAGGCCGAAACGCTGCTGGCGGCGATGCGCGGCTTGGCGGCAAAGGGAATCGCCATCCTGTTCATTTCACATCGACTGGGGGAGGTGGCGTCCGTCTCGGAACACGTCACGGTGATGCGGGACGGCGAGGTCGCGGGACGCCTGACGCGGGGAGAGCTGGATGCGGGGAGCATGGCGGAAATGATGGTCGGCCGCAGGCTGGCGGCCTCCGAGCGACCCGCGCGCCGAGAGGCCGCGGCGGACGTCATTCTGAAGGTGGAAAACCTTTCGGTCCGTATGCCGGGCGAAAACGTCTCGGACGTCAGCCTGGAGGTAAGGCGGGGGGAAATTCTCGGCATCGCCGGGCTGGCCGGGCAGGGCAAGCTCGGAATCGCCAATGGCGTCATGGGGCTTTATCCGGCGCAGGGTTCGGTCCGGAAGGACGGACGCCCCGTTCCGCTGAATGACGCCGCCTCGGCCATGGCCGCGCGCATGGCACTCGTCTCCGAGGATCGACGGGGTCTTGGCCTGCTGCTGGACCAGTCCGTCGAGGATAACGTCACCGTCAGAGCCATGCAGGCGCAGGGCGGTTTTTTGAGGAGTTTCATGGGGTTCTCCTTCGCGGATTCCGCCGCCATTCGAGCCCATACAAAAAAGATGATCGAAGCTCTCGACATTCGCTGCACCGGACCGGCGCAGCGCGTGAGGCGCCTGTCCGGAGGAAACCAGCAGAAGGTCTGTATCGCCGGGGCGCTGACGCTCTCGCCGGATCTGTTGTTCGTCTCCGAACCCACGCGGGGCATCGACATTGGGGCCAGGGAACTCGTTCTCGAGCTTCTGCGCCGCCTCAACTTCGAGCGGGGCGTCACGGTCGTCGTGACCTCCTCCGAACTCGCGGAACTGCGCTCCACGTGCGACCGTATCGTCGTGGTGTACAGAGGACAGGTGCAGGGAATCGTCCCCTGGGACGTCTCCAACGTGGAACTGGGGCTTCTGATGGCCGGTGAAAAAAAGAAGGAGGCCGCGTGATGGACATCCCGGACGGAGAAAAGGGCTTTTTTACGAGAACCCTGCGCGATTTTGGGATGGCGCGCTCGATCATCGTCTGCTTTCTCGCCTTTCTCCTGATACAGGCGTTCTTCCTCGGCCTTCCGATGGACCAGCTGCTTTCCAGCATGCTGACCCGTTTCGGGATGAACGGGATTCTTGCGCTTGCCATGATCCCCACGATTCAGGCGGGAATGGGGCCCAACTTCGCCCTGCCCCTCGGCATCGTCTGCGGGCTGCTGGGGGGGACGATGGCGATCGAGGCGGGGCTGAGAGGCTGGCCCTCTTTCCTGCTCGCGCTTTCCCTTGCAGTTCTTCTGGGAGGCGTCGCGGGCTGGCTTTACGCATTGCTGCTGAACCGCATCAAGGGGCAGGAAATGACCGTGGGGACCTACTGCGGTTTTTCCGTTGTGTCTCTGATGTGCATTTTCTGGACCCTTGCGCCGTACTCGGAGCCGGAGATGATCTGGGCCTACGGCGGCACCGGGCTGCGCAACACGATTTCCCTCGCGGGGTGGTACGAAAAAATTCTGGATAACCTCTGGCGCGTCGAGGTTCACGGGGTCGTCATCCCGACGGGAACGCTGCTTTGCTTTCTTCTGGCCTGTATTTTGATGAAGGCGTTTCTGCGCTCCAAAACGGGCATTGCCATGACCGCCGTGGGCAGCAATCCCCGGTTTGCCCACGCCATTGGACTTCGGATCGACAGGTACCGCACGGTCGCTTCAATCCTTTCCAACGCGCTGGCCGCCGCGGGTATGCTGGTTTACGCCCAGAGTTTCGGATTTCTGCAGCTTTATCAGGCCCCGCTCTTCATGGCGTTTTTCGCCGTGGCGTCCGTCCTGATCGGCGGAGCGTCCATGAATCGCATCACCGTCGCCAACGTCCTGATCGGAAATTTCCTTTTTCAATCCGTGCTCGTGGTCTCCATGCCCGTCGCCAACCTCGTATTCAGCGATAACATGTCGGAAATTCTGCGCATCGTCATCAGCAATGGAATCATTCTGTACGCCCTAACGCGAAAGGAGGCGCGCGCGTGAAAGTCCTGCGCAACAACGTCGTCCCGCTTTTTTTCGTGGCGCTCTGCGGCGTGGGGGCCTTTTATTCCGGCCTGGCGTGGCCCTTTCTCGTCAATGAGATCGTCACGCGCCTCGCGCGAAACTCGTTTCTGGTGATTTCCCTGATCGTCCCCGTTCTGGCGGGGATGGGGCTGAACTTCGGGATCGTCCTCGGGGCCATGGCCGCACAGTTTGCCTTTATCATCGTCGTCAACCTCCGGTGGACGGGGCTGGCCGGAATCCTGCTCACCGCCGTGCTTTCCATTCCGCTCTCGATTCTCTTCGGCCGCCTCGTCGGGGCGCTCTTCAACAGGGCCAAGGGCAGGGAGATGATCACGGGCATCATTCTGGGATTTTTTGCCAACGGCCTCTACCAGATGGTGTGCCTGACGCTCGTGGGATGGATCATTCCCGTGCGCCTGACGGAACTGTTGCTGCCCGACAGGTCCGGAACCGGGCCCGGAGTCGGACTGATCAATACGATC
>JAITPZ010000079.1 GCA_031289165.1 Synergistaceae bacterium | reverse complement strand
GCCGTATTTGACGACCTTGTTGCCCCCGGCGTTCTCCGCCACGTTGCCTCCGATGAACGATATGTCGCCGCTGCAGGGATCGCCCGCGTAGAAGAGCCCGTTGTCCCTCGCGGCCTTTGTGACCACGGACGTCACGACCCCCGGCTCCGTCGTAAGGGTTCTGTTCTCCTTATCGATCTCGAGGATCGCGTTCATCCGCTCCATCGACAGGACGATTCCCCCGCACGCGGGCACGGCGCCGCCGGAGAGCCCGGTGCCCGCCCCTCTGGGAGTGACCGGGATCCGATGCTCGTTCGCGTATCTGAGGATCGCCGAAACCTGCGCGGTGTTCTCCGGAAAACAGACGACGTCGGCCCTGTACTCCTCCTCGAAGCGGGGGATCGTCTGGTCGGTCGAGTACGCCAGGCACTTCTCTCTGTCGACCGTGACGCCCGACGGTCCCAGTATGGAAACGAACGCCCTCACGACTTCCTCCGTAACCGGCGCATAACCCGCTGCCATCACGCCCGACCCCCTTTCTCTCCGATCTTCGCCTCTATTTTTTCTATCAGTTTGGGGAGAACCTCGTAAAGGTCGCCGCATATCGCGACGTCCGAGACGCCGAAGATCTGCGCGTCCGGGTCCCTGTTCACGGATATTATCTTTTCGGACGTCTGCATCCCCGCCAGGTGCTGCACCGCTCCGGAGATGCCCGCGGCAATGTACACCCTGGGCGAGACGACCTGACCGGAGAGGCCGACCTGATGCGGATAGCCCATCCACTTCATCTCGACGGCCGGACGCGAGGCGCCCACCCCCGCGCCCAACAGCGACGCGAGTTTCGCTATCAGATCGAAGCCCTCGGCCCTGCGCAGTCCCCTGCCTCCGGAAACGACGACCTCTCCGTCCTGAAGGGTTCCCTCGCCGCCGGCAAACCTCTCGAACTTCACCGTGCGAACGGTCCCCTTCCTCAACTCCTCCGGCAGCTCCGGGGTCAGAATCCGGACGGGCCTGCCTGTGACGGGTTCCGGAATTTCAAACGTCTTCGGCCTCACGGTGGCCATCTGCGGTTTGTGGTCCGGGGTTCTGATCGTGGCCATGACGTTTCCCCCCGTGGCCGGGCGCGTCTGCAGCAGCAGGCCGCTCCCCGGCTCGATCGACAGCCCGGTGCAGTCGGCGGTGAGGCCGGTCCTCAGAAGCGCCGCCGCGTAGGGCATGACCGAACGGCCAAACGCGCTCGCGGAAGCGATCAGTATTGCGGGCCGGCTCGTCCCCGCCAGATGCGCGAGAATCCTCGCGCACGCGGCGCGGTCGAACGGCAGGGACTCGGACTTCACGACCAGCACGCGATCCGCGCCGTAAGGGCCCAGCTTCTCAGGTCCGCACCTGTCAGCGGTTTTCGCGTCGAGCGTCAGAACCACGGTTACGCCGTGCGGCCGGTCGACGGAGGACGAGAGCGCGTCCGCCAGGCCGCGCGCGCCGGCGGTGAGTTCAAAAGCGGGGGCGGTCAGCTCTCCGTCCGCCCCCGCCTCGCCGAGGACCCATATCTCGTCCGCGACGCCGCTGTTCCATTCCCCGGCAACAGGTTTTTTTAATACGGTCATTCCGGAGCCCCCCGCAAAACCCCGCAATTCGAGAGGATTTCGACGACTCTGTTCAGCCCGGCTTCAAGCTCTTCTTCGTGTTTCGCGAAAAATTTTTCCGCGGTTCTCGCTATTTCAGGCCGATCTATTCTGACGACCCGCGTCGGCGACACGTCAAGCCCCACCTCGTCAGGGCCGAATCCGAGGCTTTCCGCCGTAAGGGTCTCCACATCCTTCAGATACGCGCTCTTCTTTCCGGCCAAAGTCGGCAGCGACGGGATATTGATGTCGCTAAGGACCGTAACCACGCAGGGCAACTGCACCCGCTGGGTCAGTATCCCGTCCTCGAGCGTGCAGTCGACCTCGATCCCGTCCCCGCTCTTCTCCAGGCGGGTGACGCGGGTTTCGACCGGAACGCCGAGAAGCGCGGCGACCTCGGGGCCGACCTGCCCCGTCTCGCCGTCCGTCGCCTTCTCGCCGGCGATGATGAGGTCGGGGACGCCAATTTTCTCGAGCATTGCGGCAAGCACCTTCGAGGTCGCCCAACTGTCGCTTCCAGCGAATGCCCTGTCGGTGGCGAGGATCGCCCTGTCGGCCCCGAAGGAGAGCCCCTCGCGGAGCGCCTCCTCGGCATTCGGCGGCCCCATCGAGAGAAGCGTCACGGAGTCCCCCGCGAGCCGAATTCGCATGGCGGCCTCCAGGGCGTTCAGGTCGAGGGGGTTCACGACGCCTCCCGCCCCTTCGCGTATCATCGTTCCGCGCTCCGGGTCCATCTTCACATCGTCCGTATCGGGGACCTGCTTTATAAGTACGGCTATGCGCATACCGCCACTCCTTTCATGATCGAATACATCTCGCTTACGGCCTCATCAGGGCAACGGGACCCATCGTCAGCACCGGGCAGAAAGTGATCAGGAGCAGACACAGAATCATCGCGATCAAAAACGGCACCGCCGCTTTCGCTATCCGTTCGATGCTGACGCCCGAGATCGCGGTCGCGACGAACAGGTTGGCTCCATAGGGCGGCGTGACGAACCCGATTGCCAGCGCCGTCGTCATGACGACTCCAAACTGGACCGGATTCATCCCCATCGACCTGACGATGGGCAGAAACACCGGCGTCAGGATCAGACAGGACGAGATGTTGTCCACAAACAGCCCCACGATGAGCAGGAACAGCAGAATAACGCACATCAGCAGAACATTGTTCGAGATCGCGCCCGTAAGCGCCAGGGCGACCTTCGTGGGGATTTGCTCCATCGCCAGATAGGAGGCGAACGCCATGGAAAACCCGATAGCGAACCCCGTCAGTCCGTTCAGATCCGCTGTGGAGCGAAGGGCGGCAAAAAATGTTTTCCAGTCCAGCTCCTTATAGACAAACGCGCCGATGACCAGTGAGTACACGATCCCCACAACCGCAGCTTCGGTGGGGGTGAAGACTCCGCCATAGATACCGCCGAGGATGATGACGGGAGTGATCAGCGCCCAGATGGAGTCCTTCAGGACGGGCCAGAACTTCAGGTCGTCGTTGGTCATTCCTTTGTAACCGCGCTTTCTGGAAATGACGTAGCACACGGCCATGAGCGCGAGGCCGATGATAACGCCGGGAACGACGCCCGCGATGAACAGCTCGCCGATGGACGCGGACGCCACGACTCCGTAGATGACGAAGGGAATGCTGGGGGGAATGATGACGCCTATGGTGCCGGCCGTCGCGGTCAGGCCGGTGGCAAAGTCCCTGTCGTAACCGCGCTTCTCCATTTCCGGCAGCATGATGGTTCCCATAGCGGATACGGTGGCGGGCCCGGAGCCGGAGATGGCCGCAAAGAACATGCAGGCCGCCACGGTGGCCATACCCACGCCGCCCGTTATTTTCCCGACCAGCAGATCGCACATATTGACGATTCGTCTGGCGATCCCCCCCGCCGCCATCAGGTTCCCCGCCAGCATAAAGAAGGGAATCGCCATGAGCGGGAAGGAATCCAGGCCGGCGAAGGCGTTCTGGTTGACCATGATCGTCGGAATGCTGCTGGTAAGGGCGATGGTGACGATGGTCGCAAACCCCAGCGAAACGCCGATGGGGACGGACAGGGACACGCACACGAACAAAATTCCAAACAGGAGCGCGATATTCATTCCGTCCCTCCCCTTTTCGGCCTCGAAATAAAATCCTTCACCGTGTTTTCAATCAGACGGACGGCCATCAGCGCACAGCCGACGGGGACCGCAAGGTGCGGGTACACCATCGGCAATTGCAGCGCCGAAGATTTCTGACCGAACCGGCCGATTGTCATCACCAGAGAAAATCCCTGCACCGCGATAAAAAGGGCAAATCCCGCCCATACCACCGTCACGGCGATCTCCAGAACGTCCTGCGCCCTTTTTCCCAGTCTCTGCTTAACCAGAAGAATTCGAAGATGGGATCTGTTCCTGGCGGCGTAGCTGATGCCGATCCAAATCTCCCAGATAAACAGGTATCGCGCCAGTTCCTCCGACCAGGACAGGGAACTGCCAAACACGTAACGCATGATGATCTGCATAAAAATCAGCCCAACGCTGAATATCAGGGAGGGTATCAGGAAGATCTCCTCCAGATGATCCCATATTTCTTTCAACATTAGCGCTCACACCACCCGCCGGGCTTCATCCGGCGCTTTATTTGCCGTACACCTCGTTGACCGCCTTCGCCGCTTTCAGAACCTCCGGGCTGACGGCGCCGGCCAGGTCATCCAAAACCGAGGCGGTCGCTTTTTCCCACACGGCGCGATCCTCCGCCGACAAGCGGTTGACCTGGACGCCGGACGCCTCGATGAGTTTTATAAATTCCTCCTCCAT
>JAITPZ010000040.1 GCA_031289165.1 Synergistaceae bacterium | reverse complement strand
GAGCTGCGTGCCCGCGATTATCGGTGACGACGTCGATGGTGTGATCGAAAGGGCGCGATCGCAGGTGGCGGCGCGCATCATTCCGGTGCACTGCGAGGGCTTCAAAACGAAAATATGGGCTACCGCCTACGACGCCGTATATCACGGTCTGGGCAAATCCATGCTGGAGGACCCGCCCGAGGTCGAGCCGCTCATCAGGGACGAACTTTACGACGCGAAGCTGGAATATCGTAAGGATCGGACCGTCAACCTCTTCAACGTTTCCTCCATGGGGCGCGCGGACGAGCTGGAGCTGGTCCGTTACCTCGAGGCGCTGGACCTCGAAGTGAACACGTTCCCGAACTTCGCGGAGCCGGAGCGGATGTACAGGTTGAAGTACGCGGGGCTGTCGATCAGCACCTGCCCGACCCATGACGACTACTTCCTCACGTACCTCAGCGAGGAGCACGGGATTCCCTTTATCCTGAAGCACATGCCGATCGGCATAGAAAACACGAACGCCTGGATACGCGACGTCGCCGAACGGCTCGGCAGGAGCGAGGTCGGCGAACGGCTGATCGCGCGCGAGACCGCCGAACTTGACGAGGCGCTTGAAAAGTATCGGGAGTTTTTCCGCGGCAAAACCGTTTTTGTCAGCGCGGGCGAGTTTCGGGCGCTGGCGACGGCGTTCCTGATGCACGAACTTGGGTTCGAGATCGTCGGCATTCGCTCCTTCCATCACGATGAATTTGCCGACGTGGAGTACGAGAAACTGAAAAAGATATCCGCGAAGGATTTCACGTTCAACATCGCCAACGCGCAGCCGTTCGAGGAGGCCAACCTGCTGACGGGTCTGAAACCCGACCTGTTCCTCGGCCACTGGAACGGCAATTCCACCGCCTCCAAACTGGGGATCGCGTCTCACGTCATATACAACACGGGACTTGCCTATATCGGCTACAGGGGCGCGTTCGAACTCGCCGGCAGGCTGTACCGCCAGCTCAGCAACCCGGTGTTCAACAAAAACCTGAGCCGGTACGTCCGGTTGCCGTACAGGGACGAGTGGTACGGCAGAGATCCGTTTTCGTACATCAAATTCGGGATCGAGGCGCCGGACGACGCAGCGAAGGATTCCGAAAATTCCGGCAACATAAAAGAAGGCGCGTCCGTATGAGCAGCTATATCGAAAGGCCGAGATATCTCTGCTCGCTTGGGGGGGCCCTCTCCACGCTGGAGGCTCTGCCGGAGACGATACCGATTCTGCATTCCGCCATCGGCTGCGCGGGCAGCATCGCCTGGTCGCAGAACGGAGCCTCGGGGCTGCAGGTGGGCGGCTACTGCGGCGGCCTTGCCGTGCCCAGCTCCAACGTCGGGGAACGGGAGGTCGTATTCGGCGGCGGCGAACGACTGGACGAGCAGATTCGAACGACGCTGGAGATCATGGAGGGCAGGCTGTTCGTCGTGATCACCGGCTGCGTGACGGAGGTCATCGGAGACGACGTGCACGCCAGCGTCAGAGAAATTCGCGAACGCGAACGGGGAGTGGACATCGTTTCCGCGGCCACGGGCGGCTTCAGGGGCAATTCCTATCTGGGTTACGACATCGTGCTGTCCGAGATCGCGAAGCAGTACGTCAAAAGGGACATCCCCATCCAAAAGGGAGCGGTCAACGTATTCGGGGTGACGCCCTACATGGATAGTTTCTGGCGCGGCAACCTGATCGGAGTCCGTCGCCTTCTCCAGCTTCTGGGCCTGACGGTCAACACGTTTTTTACGGACGAAGACTCGCTGGACGGCCTGAAATATTCCGCTGGAGCGGAACTCGACATCGTTTTGTCCGACGTCTACGGAGTCGAAACGGCGGAGGCCTACAGGGAGGTCCACGGCGTCCCCTGGATAACCTCCACCCTTCCCGTCGGCCCCACCGCCAGCTCACAGCTTCTGCGAAGCGTCGCCGAGGTGTTGAAGCCGGACGTCGATGTGGAGGCGATCATCCGCGAGGAGAGCGGGCGTTATTACAAATGCCTCGAACCGCTGATCGACTGCTATAACGACATGGATTTGCAAAAGTACGCCGTCGTCCTCGGCGATGTGAATTACGCGGTGTCGATCACCCGTTTCCTGCTTGACGATCTGGGCTGGATACCTGTTCTGGTGCAGTTCACGGATGTCCTGACCGAAAATCAGCAGGAGCGCATCGCCGCGAAACTGGACAGCGCGGACGGGAGGATTCGCCCGAAGGTGGTCTTCGACACGAACGCCAGCGAGGCCATACGCTACATCAGCGAACTTTACCCGAAGCGGGAGTCCGATCGGTACACCGAGAGTCTTTCGCCCGCCTTCGTCATCGGCAGCTCGCTGGATCGCGCGCTTGCCCTGAAGTTGGGCGCGCCCCACCTGAGCGTCAGTTTCCCGGTCTCCAACCGCGCCGTCATCAACAGGGGATACACCGGTTTTTCGGGCGGCCTGAATCTGATCGAAGACCTGCTGAGCGCCGCCGTCGCCGCCCGCTGATCGTCTCCGCCAGGGCGCCGGCCACCCTGATCCATCGACGGGTGGCGGCGCCTTTGATTTACCCTTTCAGGATTTTCGTGCGTACCCCATAAGTTGGACTTTTTAGTCCGTATCGGCTTTTCAGGGCGATATTACGGCTGTGAAGCTCTGTATTACATGAATAAATGTGCTATAATATAATAACAACGAGCTGTGGGAACCACGTAAGTCCAGTTGGTTCACGCGGCTCGTTGTTTCTTTAAGCTCAAAAAAGGTGAGGTTGGAATGAGATTCGCAGATGAAAATTTATCCGAAAATTTGTCTGGCATTATTGCCGAAATGGAGCGAAACGGAATAACGCGCAGTTCGGATCAATCGAAGCTCCTCAGACGAGATTACGGCATAACGGTCGCGTCGCACGCCCTCGCGGAGTATAAGTCTCTGCAAAGGAAGGACGTCGCTCGAAACGACGACTGAATTTCAACCGGAAAATCCGGCATGGTTCGTTGTGGCTGAAAATGTTCGAAAAGCTTCGAAAACAGAAAGGGATGAAAAAGTCGATGTACAGGGTGAATGACACGGTTCTGTATGGCGCGCAGGGAGTATGCAGAATAACGGAAATCTCGGAGAAGAATTTATGCGGACAATCCCTCGAGTATTATGTCCTGAAACCCATCGATGACGAAAGGGCCACCATATTTGTCCCCGTAAATAACGAGCTGGCGTCCTCCAACATGCGGCCCGTCATGTCCGCCGAACAGATACGCGCCCTGATCGAAACGATTCCGGACGCGGACTCCATCTGGATAGAAGAGGAACTCGTCCGCAGGAGTCGCTATCAGGAAATCCTCACCAGAGGCGACCGCGCGGAACTCATCAGGCTCATCAAGACCCTCTCTCTGCACCAGCAAACGCAAAAGGACAAGGGCAGAGATCTGCATATCGCCGATAAGCACTTCCTGAAAGAGGCCGAAAAAATACTCCACGGAGAATTCGCTCATGTGCTCAATATGAAACGTGAACAGGTCGTCCCGTTTATCCTTGAGCAAATACAGATCGAAGAACGAGGGCGAATATGAGCGAAGGAGTTCTGCCGGCCCCGGCGTACGAGGCTGGTCAATACGTGATTTGCAGGAGCGGCGGCGTCTGGCGTGTTTCCGAAAGCGACGTCGGCACGGTCCTTCTTGTTGAACACGAAAGCGGCGCGGAGAAAACCCTGCCCGCGGGCAGCGAGGAAATTGTACGGGCGATCGCCTCCAGAGAAACAATTCTCGAGGCGATCGAGAGAGTGGCGTACATTCGCACGATAGAAGCCCCAAACGCCAAAGCCCGTATGAGGCTTTACGACGAGGCCATGAGAAAGTACGATGAAATCGAGTGGATCAAAATCATCAAGACCGTGTACCTGCGGCAGAGGGAAAAGCGGCTCATGCCCAATGAGATCGCGTACGCCGGGAAAGCGAAGGGCTATTTCCACGGCGAAATATCCGTACTTCTGGAAATGCCCCTGCAGAAAGTCGAGCAACATATCGGCTCCGTCATTTGATTCGTAAGAAAGTGCCGAATATATTCATATGGCGTGGAGGACTGCACCCGGACCTCCACGAAGATCTCCCGCTTCCCTGCGCCGTTCGTGATGGTGAACTTCAGCGGGCCTCCCGGGAATATGCGCTCTTCGTTCAGGCCTCTCTCTCGCACCTCCCTTACCCCGAAATAAATATACAGGGTCTCGAAGACGATCCTCACCGGTAAAAACAATTGAGAATGGAGAGTCGAGAATTAAAAAACTCGATTCTCCATATGTACTTCGTCATGTTGGCGAGGGAACAGGAGGGCCGGAAATGATAAAATGCTCCTGTCCGAAAATATTCGCATTTGCATTCGCAAAAAGTACGCAGGCGGGAGGTCTTTTTATGAAATCCCTGACTTACGGGAAACAGTGGATCAACGAGGATGATATCGACGCGGTCGTGAAGGTTTTGAGGGGCGCCCCGCTCACGGAGGGTCCGATAGTCGAGCGTTTCGAGAGTACGCTGGCCGATTATCTTGGAGTGAAGCACGTCGTCGTGTTTTCCAACGGGACGGCGGCTCTGCACGCAGCTGTGGCCGTGGCGGGGCTCAGGGCCGGCGACCGGCTTCTGACCTCGCCTCTGGCCTTTATCGCCGCGGCGAACGCGGCGCTCTTCGTGGGGGCGACCCCCATTTTTGCGGATATCGACCGGGGGACGCTCTGTATGGACCCGCGAAAGACGGATCAAAAGCTCTCGGAGCTGCCCCGGAAGGTCAGGGCCGTCGTTCCCGTCAGCTTCGCGGGATATCCGTTCGACATCGAACCCTTCAGGGCCATGGCGAGGGAAAATGGCGCGATTCTGATCGAGGACGCGTGTCACGCTCTGGGGGGAGACCGGGAGGAGCATAAAATCGGCTTCGACGCCGACATGACGGCCCTGAGCTTCCATCCGGGCAACTTCACTCCGAACGACCCCACCCAGGACGGCCTTGCCGCGAACTGCGGGGGCGGGGCGGTCGCGACCGATCATTCGGAGCTTGACCGTCGCCTGCGCCTTTTTCGAAATCACGGCGTCAACCGAACCCCTGATCAGTTCAGGGATGTCCCGGACGGTCCCTGGCACAGCGAAATGCAGATGCTGGGCTTCGACTATCACCTTCCGGACGTGCAGTGCGCTCTGGGACTCAGCCGGATGAAGCGCCTCGACGGCCTCATCGCGCGGCGCCGGGACCTGACATCTCTTTACCGCAGCCTTCTGGCGGGGCTGGACGGCGTTTATCAGCCGCCGGCGAGCGATGGGCACGCCTGCAGCCTGTTCCCCCTTCGGGTGGCTCCGGAGGCGCGGGGCGCGCTTTTCGCGCATCTGGCCGCGAAAGGCATACGGTCTCAGGTTCATTATTCGCCGATTCATCTGCATCCCTACTACAGGAACCACTTCGGATACCAGATGTGCGACTTCCCCGAGGCGGAACGCTTCTACGCGAGCGAAATTTCCCTTCCGCTCCATCCCTCGATGGAGGACGCGGACGTGGAGCATGTGGTGGACTGCGTAAAGGACTTTTTTAAAGCGCATAAATAATGGTCACGCTGAAAAAACTGCTGACATCCCCAGATTGAAAGATATCAAGCTCGTCGCGGGGGAAAGCGGCCTACGGCACTGCATCGCCGTGAACATGCAGACGAACTGTTCCATATTTTCGGACTCCGACAGCGAGCCGCCGCTCGCGTGGGCGCTTCCCTTCATCGAGGACGCGGGCCTCGCTCAAATTAACGTGGCCTTTCCCGGGCGCTGCGGTTATATCGACAGCGGACTTTCCGGCATTCGGGACACCTGCGTCAACTCCCTGAACGCCCTGCGCGTCGGCCAGATTTTTATCCCGACCGGCAGATTTACCGTTATGGCGAGATGGAGATGTACTGCGTCATGGAAAAGGTGATCGGAGACAGGGAAGCGGCGCTGTTCGACGGCATCCTCGGAAAGATCGGCAACCGCGAACTGCTGGACACGCTCATCGCGTATTTTGACTCCAACGCCGGCTGGGAAAGGTGAAGTACACGATTTGCCGGGGAGTCCTCGCCTCTCGGGACGCGGACGCGTAACCGGCGGCGACGGAAAGGAGAAGGGAAGCGATGCCCAGAGTTTGTTCCAAAATTTTTTCCAACGAGCAGGTCAGCGGGGACTTTTACCTGATGAAGGCGGAGTGCCCGAACGACGCGAGAATGGGGCAGTTTTACATGATCCGGGCCTGGGAAACTTATCCGGTTCTTTCACGACCCGTCAGCGTATTCGATACCGACGGTAAAACCGTTTCCTTCCTTTATAAGGTGGTCGGGAAGGGCACCGAAATTTTTGCCGGACTGAAAGCCGGAGGTGAAATTACCCTTGAGGGTCCGTTGGGGAACACGTTCCCGGACCTGTCGGGTAAAATCGCGATGGTGGGGGGCGGCGTGGGAATCGCGCCGTTTTACCTGACGGCCAGGGAGCTGAAGGCCCGCCATCCCGAAAGCCGGATCGACCTCTACCTCGGTTTCAGCGATCAGGCGCTTCTGGTCGACGACTACCGGAAGGCGGCGGACAACGTCATCGTCGACGTGGGGGGCTTCATCACCGACTCGATCGATCCCGCGCTTTACGAGCACATTTTCACCTGTGGCCCCGAGATCATGATGCGGGTGCTCTACGAGAAGTGCAGACGGGCCGGGGCCGGGGACAGGCTGTACGTGTCGATGGAAAACCGGATGGCCTGCGGCGTGGGAGCGTGTTTCGTGTGCAGCTGCAAAACGTCCAAAGGGAACAAAAAGGTGTGTAAGGACGGTCCCGTGTTTCCGGGAAAAGAGGTGTTCGGGCTGTGAGCGACTGTCTGTACACGGACTTTGCGGGGATTTCCTTCAAAAATCCGGTGGTGCTGGCCTCCGGAACCTGCGGCTTCGGGCGCGAGTACAGCGAGATTTTCGACATCGAGCGGCTGGGCGGCATTGCCTCGAAGGGCCTCACCCTGAACGCCAGGGGCGGCAACGAGGGTATTCGCGTCTGGGAAACCGCCAGCGGCCTCATGAACAGCGTCGGACTGGAGAACCCCGGCGTGCGGGAGTTCATCAGAAGGGAACTGGACTGGGTGAACGGGCTCGACCTCGTCAACATCGTCAACCTGGGCGGCCATTCGATGGAGGATTACATCGAGGGCGCGGAACTGCTGAATGACGTGAAGCTCGACATTCTGGAGCTGAACATCTCCTGTCCCAATGTCAAAGCCGGGGGCATGAATTTTGGCGTTAAAACCGAGGTCGCCCGGGACGTGGTGCGCAGGATTCGCCGGGTGTGCCGGCACAGGCTCGTGGTGAAACTCTCCCCCAACGCGGAGGATATCGTCTCGCTCGCCAGAGCCTGCGAGGAGGAGGGCGCGGACGGCATTTCGCTCGTGAACACGTTCCTCGCCATGGCTATCGACATTCAGAAACGCAAACCCGTCTTTGAAAACACCTACGCGGGACTTTCGGGCCCGGCCATCAAGCCCGTGGCGCTGCGCATGGTTCATCAGGCGGCAAAGGCCGTGAGCATTCCCGTCATGGGAATGGGGGGCATCGTCTCCTGGCAGGACGCGATCGAGTTCATCATGGCCGGCGCCACCGTCGTCCAGATCGGAACGGGCAGTTTTATCAAGCCGTCCATCGCCCTCGACGTGATCGACGGAACGAGGGCTTTTCTCGACTCGAAGGGCATCGGGAATATCTCGGAAATCAGAGGATCGGTGTAGATAAGTCCCTGAAACAGTCGGATAGATCATGTATTATTTTTACATTTTAAGGAGGCGTATTTTTCTCAGAAGATGTTCTACGTAGTGTGCCTGGTAGTGCTGTTTTAGGAATGTTTGGATTGAAGTCAGGTTGATGTCGCCATCCCATAGGATTGTCCTGCGTGATTTTAGAGCTTCAGGTTTAACCATTGGTATTCCTGCAAAACGAGATATTTCATGCTCACAGTATATAGATGCCTGTGCGCCACGGCGATCAGCTGCGGGCAGATTCTGGTCATGGTGGCCGGGCCCAGGCGCTCGGCTGGATTTTAATCATGGGCCAGGTCCCTCAGATGGTCATCTTCTCGATATTGTCCACCATCATCGTCGCCCCGCTGATTTTTCCGATCGTGAAACAACTGGGCATCGACCCTGTACACTTGAGCGCTATCATGATTTCGAACCTGGCGATCGGGCATGTACGCGCCCCCTTTCGGCATGGACATGCGCAGGGCGCCGGAGGTTCCTTTCTCCAGAAGCGGGGAAGGGGTAAAGGGTTATAAATGATATAATACGCGCGTTCAACAGGTCGAAAGGAGCAGTGGATAATGAAGACGGAGTTGCTGGGGCAGGAAAAGAACGTGGTGAGGGTGAAGGTGGAGTTTGAGGCCGAGGAATTTACGTCGTGTCTCGACGCGGCGATTCAGAGAATAGCTCAGAAGGCTAATATTCCCGGTTTTCGTAAGGGGCATACGCCGCGCAGGGTGATCGAAATGCGCGTTGGGCGGCAAAACCTTTACAGCGAGGCTCTTGAAACGCTGGTCCCCAATGCGGTGGAACAGGTTGTGGGCGACTACGACCTGGATACGATAGCTCCGCCATCTCTGTCTCTGCAAATGGACTCCATCAACGAGGGACAGCCCCTGTCCTGCGTGCTTGTGTTTGAGGTGCTGCCCGAGGTTGCCCTGCCCGAACTCGGCGACATTGAAGTCGAAAAACTGATCCCGCAGGTGACGGACGAGATGCTCGACGCGGCGATAAAGGAATTTCGCACGAACCTGTCGACGCTTTCCTCCGTGGACCGGCCCGCTGAGGCGGGCGACGTGCTCCTGGTGAAGGCCGTGACGGAATTTCCGGGGGAGAACGGCGAGGTGACCCGGAGTGAGGAACAGGACAGTGAAATCGACCTGGCGGCGCCCAACGTCCGTACTGAAGTCAGCGATGCCCTTCTTGGCAAAGCGCGGGGCGACACGGTGGACGTGGAGTTCGTCGTCGAGGACGAGCACGAGAATAAAACGGTTGCCGGAAAGAAATTCCACTATTTCTTTACCATCAGTGAGGTAAAGGAAAGAATTCTTCCCGAAACAGGTCCGGAGTTCTACAAAAAAGTCATGGACCTCGATTTCGATTCCGAGGAGCCCTTCAGAGAAGAGCTGAAAAAGCGCCTCCTCGAGAATATCGAGGAGGAAAGCAGGGCTCAGGCCGGCGCGAGTGCGCTCGGTCTGATCGTGGAGCGTTCCGGCCTGGAGGTTCCCGAGACGCTTCTGGAGCGCCAGTCGACCGCTTTGAAGGAGCGTGACTCGGAGGACGCCCGAAAGAACCTGAAGCAGGAGATGGAGGACGTGCTGCGCGCGGCCGCCATTCCCCCCGCCGAGTACGAGTGGAACCTGCGGAACAAGGCGGAGGCGATCCTGCGCCGCTCCCTCGTGATCGGCGAGATCGGCAAAAAGTTCGACATCGAGGTGCAGAAGGAAGAAATTGACGGGGAAATTGTCCGAATGGCGCGGCACTATGGAATCGATCCCGTGAAACTGCAGGCGATATACTACAAAAACGAGGAGAGCATGCAGCGGGTTACAGATGAACTGCGTTACAGGAAAATAATGAATCTCATCCTGGAAAAGGTCCGTGTGAAGGACGTCGAGAAGCTCTCGGAGGTCTCCGGGGCGGCGTCCGAAAACGCGGCGTCGGAGTGAACGCCATGTCCTATTTCAGCATTCCATACGTCATAGAGCAGACGGGGCGGGGTGAACGCGCGTACGATATTTACAGCCGCCTGCTGAAGGATCGGATCATTTTTCTGGGGACGGAGGTGGGCGACGACGTCGCCAACGTGATCGTGGCCCAGCTGCTTTTTCTGGAAAGCGAGGATCCGGACAAGGACATCAACCTCTATATCAACAGCCCCGGAGGCAGCGTCACGGCGGGGCTTGCCATTTACGACACGATGCAGTACATTAAAAGTCCGGTTTCCACAATCTGCATTGGCCTGGCGGCCAGCTTCGGCGCGATTCTTCTCGCGGGCGGGCAGAAGGGAAAGCGTTTTGCCCTTCCCAACGCCGAGATCATGATTCATCAGCCGATGGGCGGCGCCCGCGGGCAGGCCAGCGACATCGAGATCCATGCGCGCAATATCCTGCGTACCCGCGACCGGCTGAATGCCATTCTGGCGCGGCACACGGGGCAGAAAATCGAAAAAATAGCGATCGACACGGACAGGGACAATTTTATGACGGCCGCCGAGGCGCTGGAGTACGGACTGATCGACAGGGTCATTGAATCCCGGTAATTCGGATGACCGCTCCTGGGGGGTACGGAAGGAGACGGAGGATTTTCCTGTCGTGTACTGGAGGGTGATGCTTTGAAAAAGCTGAATAAAAATGAAGATCACAGAGAGATGCGCTGCTCGTTCTGCGGTAAGGCGCAGGGCGAAATTTTTCGTCTGATTTCGGGGCCGGGGGTCTGTATCTGCGACGAGTGCGTGAACCTCTGTAACATCATTCTCGCGGATGAAAAGGCGGGGATGGATGTGCCCGCGTCCAGAGGGCAAAACGACGCTCAGCCCCTGACGCAGCCCGTGAAAAGGGCGCCTCGTGAGCGCGCTCTCAGGGTCCACACGCCGCGGGAACTGAGCGGTTTTCTGGATCAGTACGTGATCGGGCAGGACCGGGCCAAGCGGGTCGTCTCCGTCGCGGTCTACAATCACTACCAGCGCGTGAAGAACAACATCGACCTGCGCGATTCCGGCGTCGAGCTTCAAAAGAGCAACGTCCTGCTGCTGGGGCCGACGGGATCGGGCAAGACCCTGATCGCGCAGACGCTGGCGCGCAAGCTGAACGTCCCCTTCGCCATCGCCGACGCGACGACGCTCACCGAGGCGGGCTATGTGGGGGAGGACGTCGAAAATATTCTGGTGCGCCTGCTGCAGGTGGCCGATTACGACCTGACCTCCGCGGAAAGGGGCATCATCTACATCGACGAGATGGACAAGATCGCCCGCAAGTCCGAGTCCACCTCGATCACCCGCGACGTCTCCGGCGAGGGCGTCCAGCAGGCCCTGCTCAAAATTCTGGAGGGGACCACTGCGAACATCCCGCCCAAGGGAGGGCGCAAGCACCCGCATCAGGAGTTCATTCAGATGGAGACGGGCAACATCCTGTTCATCTGCGGCGGGGCCTTCGAGGGGATAGAGGACATCGTCGCCCGGCGCGAAAGCCGTCACACCATAGGCTTTGGCGGCGAGCTGCAGTCCAGGCGCGCGTCGCGGCGCTACGACATCGTCAGCAAAATTCAGCCGGAGGACCTGATGGCGTTCGGCTTCATTCCGGAGCTGGTCGGGCGTATTCCGGTCCTGGCCGCGCTGGAGGACCTGGACGAGGACGCCTTTGCCCGCATCCTGCAGGAGCCCCGCAACTCTCTGGTGAAGCAGTACCAGAAGATCTTCGAGATGGAAAACGTGCGCCTCGAGTTCACTCAGGAGGCCCTCGCGCGCATCGCCGCGCTGGCGGTGAAGAAAAAGACGGGCGCACGCGGGTTGCGTTCCATTATGGAAAATCTGATGCTCGACATTATGTACGAGCTGCCCTCTTCCGAAAAGAAGGTGGAGTCCATGGAGATTACGGCGGATTTCGTCGACAGCCGAATTTCTCCGCTCGACCTTCTCGGAGCGGCGAAGGAGGTAGCCTGATTGTCGAATTTTCGGGAGAGTGAGGGAAATGTGCAAATCATTCCCGACACGATGGAGGACGATACAACGGACGACAGAATTTACCCCGTTCTGCCCATACGGGATGTAGTGCTCTTTCCGGGCATCATCATTCCCCTTTTCGTGGGGCGCCCCCGCTCCCTCAAAGCCATTGAGGACGCGCTGATGCACGATAAAAAGCTCTTCGTCGTGGGCCAGAAGAGAACGGACACGGAGGACCCGGAGGCGCGGGATCTCTACGAGACGGGGACGCTCTGCAACATCCTGCAGATGGTGCGCATCCCCGACGGGACGACCAAGGTGCTGGTCGAGGGCCTTGGCCGCATGAAGGTGGACGCCTGGATCCGGGAGAAGGATCTTTTGGAGGTCCGCCTGATTCCCATGCCGTGGAAGGTTCTGGAATCCCCTCACCTGGAGGCTCTGAAGCGGCGAGTTTTGGACGGGTTCGAGCGATATAACGCTCTGCAGCCCCGCATTCCCGGCGAAGTCATGTCCTCCATCCTGGGGATAGACGACTTCGGGCAGCTTCTGAACCTCGTGGGATCGCACATATCGGTGAAGCCCGAGTCCAAGCAGAAGCTGCTGGAGACGGAGGACCTCGAGTCCGCTCTCGGCGTCCTGCTGAAGCTGCTGACCGAGGAGATCGACATTCTGGAGCTCGAGCACGACATTCAGGACCGGGTGCGCTCCGTCGTGGACAAACAGCAGAAGGAGTACTACCTGCGCGAACAGCTCCGCATCATACAGGACGAACTGGGCCAGGGACGCGGTGAGGACGGCGGAGAGTTTTCCCGGTACGAGAAAAAAATAGCCGCCTCCGGGATGAGCGACGAGGCCCGCGAAAAGGCGCAGAGGGAATTGGAGCATCTGGTGCGGATGCCCTCCATGTCGCCCGAATCCACCGTAGTGCGCAACTACCTGGACTGCCTGCTCGACCTGCCGTGGAACGTCCGCACGGTGGACAGCCTGAATATATCCCACGCGGCGAAACTCCTCGAGGAGGACCATTACGGGCTGGAGAAGGTGAAGGACCGCATTCTGGAGTTCCTCGCGGTGCGTCGTCAGGCGGGAAACGACATGAAGGCGCAGATCATCTGTTTCGTCGGCCCTCCCGGCGTCGGCAAAACGTCGCTGGGACGCTCCATCGCGCGGGCGCTCAACCGCAACTTCGTCAACGTCTCCCTGGGCGGCGTAAGGGACGAGGCCGAGATCCGCGGGCACCGCAGGACCTATATCGGCTCTCTGCCCGGGCGCATCATCCAGAAACTTGCGCGCGCGGGGAGCTGCAACCCCGTGATGCTGCTCGACGAGGTCG
>JAITPZ010000034.1 GCA_031289165.1 Synergistaceae bacterium | reverse complement strand
TGGGGCAAGCTGCCCTGCATCGTCAGACTCGGCAACCTGTCCGTGCATACTGATAAGGGAATTTCCCGGAGCGACGCCATGCTCGCCCTGTCCAGTCTTTTTGAGTTCGTTCAGTGGATCGACTACTGCTACGGCAAAAACTACGAGGAGCGGAGTTTCTCCGAGACTCTGGTTCCCAGCGAAAAAATCGCTGTCGACGAGCGGAAGATCAGGGAGCAGAAAAGCCTGCTTTTGCAGAAAGAGTCCGAAATCGAGGCGCTCCGGCAAAAAATTGAGGAAATGAGCGCCGCCTGGACCGGACAAAAGGAACAGCACAGAGCGGAGCGGACTTTCATCGCGGCGGACCTCTCGGAGTTCGCCACGCGCAAAAAGTACATCGACGTGGACCTGAAACTTCTTGGCTGGACTTTTTCCAATGCTGACGGCGACGGCGGAGACGTGGGCGAAGAGGTCGAAGTCGCGGATATGGCGGGTGTGCCCGGTCAGCCCGGCTTCGCCGATTACGTGCTGTACGGCAGAGATGGGCTTCCGCTGGCCGTGATCGAGGCCAAAAGAACGAGCAAAGACCCGAACATCGGCAGGCAGCAGGTGAAGCTCTACGCCGACAGTTTGGAAAAACGCTACGGGCGCAGGCCGATGATGTTCACCACCAACGGGTTCGAGACCTTCTTCTGGGACGACCTGAGTTCGCCGCAGCGCAGGGTCAGCGGCATCTTCAGCCGCGACGACCTTCAAAAGCTGATGAACCGGCGCGATGAACGCAAAGATTTGGACAATATCCCCATCGACGACAAAATCACCGATCGATATTACCAGAAGGAAGCCATCCGCGCCGTGTGCGGCAATATCCAACAGGGACACCGAAGAAGTCTGCTCGTCATGGCCACAGGGACCGGAAAAACCCGCGTCGCCGCCAGCCTGACGGACGTTCTGAGCCGGGGCGGACACGTGACGAACGTCCTGTTTCTCGCCGACCGCACCGCGCTCGTGAAACAGGCAAAGGGGGCTTTCCGCGGCTACCTTCCGGAAATGTCGCTGTGCAACCTGCTTGTCAACAAAGACGACAAAAACGCGCGCATTGTGTTCTCGACGTACCCCACGATGCTGAACGCCATCGATTCCGCGAAAAACGAGGACGGCAGACTCCTGTTTACGCCAGCGCACTTCGACATGATCATCGTGGACGAGGCGCACCGAAGCATCTTTAAAAAGTACAGGGCCATTTTCGAGTACTTCGACGCCTCTCTGGTGGGACTCACGGCCACACCCAAAAACGACGTGGACCGCAATACCTACGACTTTTTCGAGATGGAACAGGGGGTGCCGACCTGTGCCTACGATTACGAAACGGCGGTCTGCACCGACCATGTGCTCGTGCCGTACTTCAACATCGAGGTGGCGACCAAATTTCTGGAGGAGGGCATCGTCTACGACAAACTGTCTGACGCGGACAAACAGCGGTATGAAGAGGATTTCACCGACGAAGAGGGCGAGCTGCCGGACTTTATTCCCTCTCCGCAGATCAACAAATTTGTTTTCAACCGGCAAACCGTGGATCGGGTGCTCGAAGACCTGATGACGAAGGGCGTCAAAGTGTCCGGCGGCGACAGAATTGGTAAAACGATCGTATTCGCGCAAAATAAGCGCCATGCCCAATATATTGTGGAACGTTTCGACAGCCTGTTTCCGCAGTACAAAGGAACCTTTGCCCGGCGCGTCGTCTGCGACGACGCCTACGCCCAAACGATCATCGACGATTTCAAGGTGGCGGAAAAGGAGCCGCACGTCGCCGTCTCGGTGGACATGATGGACACGGGGCTTGACGTGCCGGAGGTCGTCAACCTGGTGTTCTTCAAAAAAGTGCGCTCAAGGACGAAATTCTGGCAGATGATCGGTCGCGGCACGCGCCTGTGCGATGGGCTTGAATGCGTGGACTCGAAAGATGGCCCATATACGGACAAACGCCGGTTCTGCATCTTCGACTACCTTGGAAATTTCGAATTTTTCCGGGCCCGGAGAAAGGGTATTGAAGGGAAAGAAACACAAAGCCTTTCCGAGGCCATCTTTATAAAAAGAATCAAACTGATCCATGTCTTTCAGGAAAGCGCCTTTACGGAAGACGCTTATCGGAGCTGGCGGGAGTCCCTCGTGTCCGTCATTCTGTCTCAGGTGAAGGCGCTGAACGCGGAGCTGACCTCCGTCAAACTGAAACGAAGCTGCGTGGAGCGGTATAAAAACGCGCAGGCGTTCGCCTCCCTTTCCGAGCAGGACAAACACGACCTGTCCGAGTCTGTAGCCCCGCTCGTGTACATGGACGACGCGGACGAGTACGCAAAGCGTTTCGACAATCACCTGTACGGGCTTATCCTCGCCCAAATTGGGGCGACATCGGCTTTCAGGAAGCTCAAAAATCAGCTTTGCGCCCTTTGCGCGGCGCTCGAAAAGCGCGCGACGATCCCGCAGGTCAAAGAAAAGCTGCCGTTGATCCACTCCGTCGGGAGCGACGAATTTTGGGCGTCCAACGATCTCACGGCCCTGGAGATGGCCCGAACGGAATTGCGCGACCTGATAAAATTTGTCGTCGACGAAGGCACGGGCAGGAGCCCCATATACACCAACCTTTCCGACGAGGTGCTGACCGAAAAAGACGGTGAAGCGCTGGATGGGGCGTATGATTTTGAGAACTACAGGCAGAAGGTCAATCGTTATATCGAGGAGCACCGCGACCACATCGCTATCTACAAACTGCGCAACAATATCCGGCTGACCGAATCCGAATATCAGGTTCTGTCCGATATTTTAACGAAGGAATTGGGCAACGCCGAGGATTATCGGCGCGCCTATCAGGACCTGCCCTTCGGCCTTCTGGTGCGCAGGGTCGCCAGGCTGGAACACGACGCCGCGATGAAGGTGTTTTCGGAGTTCATCGACGATCAGTCTCTGAATCAGCAGCAGATCGTCTTCATCAAAAAAATTGTGGACTATGTCGTGCAGAACGGCTGTATCGAAGACCCGAAAGTTCTGACTCAGGCCCCCTTCGACAAGCCGCAAAGTTTCGTGAAACTTTTCGACGACGCGAAGCGAAGAAAAATCGTAGATCTGTTCGAGCGGATCCGGGACAACGCGGTGAATGTGGAGTGAAGCGCATGTTCGGCATGTGGTCGCCCTGATGGGCGGAATGGGCGTAAAACTGAGACGCGAAATTGATGCAGAATTTGGAAAATCTTCCCCGATGAGTCCTGCCGTCCCTGTATATCTTCCTGTGACTTCAATGTCTTTTCTGTTCGATGCCTTCCTTGACAAATCGGGCGACCTGGAGTAACTTGTCAGACATCAGAGGAGAGAAAAAAATGGAACAGGAACGGGCCGTATTCGATCCGCTGCAAAGAAAAAATCGCAATATTATCGTCTGTGAAAAAATCAGAGAAAAAATCCTCAGCGGGTTTTGGAAGCCGGGGGAGCAGATCTATACCGAGGCCGAGCTGATGAAGGCGTTCAATGTTGGCCGTTCCACGATACGGGAAGCGCTCAATCTCCTGAAGGCGGGTAACTTTGTCTACACGGTCCCGGGGCTGGGGACGTTCGTCTCGGAAAATCTCAATCCGCAAACCCCGATGCCGCACCTCGATCTCAGCAACATGAAAGACCTGTTGCAGCTGTTGGATTTCAGGAGAGGGCTGGAGCCGTTCTGCGCCTTTCTGGCCTCAGAGAGGATCACCGACGGGGAGATAGAACTTCTCTCCGAGCTCGCCGAGACGCAGGAGAAATCGACGGCGGAGGAGTCCGACGCGTTCGAGATGGCGGACATCCGGTTCCACTCGGCCATCGCGGACATGACGCGCAATATGCTGTACATCCACACGTTCGATATGATTCTCGATATTTTCAAAAAGCAGCAGAGCATCTCCGGGTCCTACGAGTGGAGGCGGAAGAGGGCGCTGAAATATCACCGGCAACTGATTCAGGCTTTCGGGGACAGGGATTCCGAGCGGGTAAGTCTCGTCATGCAGGAGCACATCGAGGACACGCGGGGCTACGTCCTGTCGATGCTGGAAAAGCAGTCCTGAACCGACGGGCTGCGAGACAAATGTCGCGGTTTTCGCGACGACACTGGAGGTGAGGGAGTGGACAGGGAATTGGAAGGTTCGCTGCGCGAAAAGGCGTGCAGCGTGCGGTTGGGAATCATCGACGCTCTCGGAATTGGAAACCGCGGGCACCTCGGGGGATCGATGTCCAGCGCCGACATCGTGGCGGTGCTGTATTTTTACAAAATGCGCCACAGCCCCGAAAGGAAGGACGACCCCAATCGCGATCGTTTCATCATGAGCAAGGGGCACGCCGTCCTCGCGCAGTACGCCGCTCTGGCGGAGGCGGGTTATTTCGACAGGAGCGTCCTCGCGACGACGAAGAGCCTGGGCAGCCTTCTGCAGGGACATCCCGAGCGGACGACCCCCGGCATCGAGGCCAACACCGGCTCGCTGGGGCAGGGGCTCTCCGTGGGCGTGGGGATGGCGCTGGCCGGAAAGGCGGACGGGCTCGACTACCACGTGTACGTGATTGTCGGAGACGGCGAACTGGCGGAGGGGCAACTCTGGGAGGCCACGATGGCGGCCAGTCACTACGCTCTGGACAACCTGACGGTGATCGTGGACATGAACGGCATTCAGGCTATGGGAAAGACCCGGGACCGCTACACGATAGGGAACATCCCGGGGCGTTTCGCGGCCTTCGGCTGGAAGACCTTCGAAATCGACGGACACGACATAACGGACATCGTCGAGACCCTCGACAAGGCCGCGGCGGTCCGGGGCTGCCCCACGGCGATCATCGCGCGCACGGTGAAGGGCAGGGGCGTCGACTTCGCGGAAAACAAACACGCGTACCATAACAACCTCCTGACCGTCGAAGAGCGGGAGAAGGCCGTCGCCTCCGTCATGGCGGCCTCGGCAAAGTGAGGAGGGAGCAGCATGGGAGAGAATAAGGTTATGGAAAAGAATCTCCGTGTGGCGTATGGCGCCGCGCTTCTGGAGCTGGCGAGGGCCGACCGGAACATCGTGGCGCTGGACGCCGACCTCTGCAGCTCCACGCAGTCCGTTCAGATCGAAAACAACCTGCCGGGACAGTACTTCGAGATGGGCATTGGAGAGGCCAACATGGTCTGCGCCGCGGCGGGGCTCGCCCTGTGCGGCAAGACGCCCTTCGTCCACACCTTCGCGGTGTTCGTGACCGGGCGGCCCTTCGATCAGATTCGTCAGGGAATCTGCCTGCCCAACCTCAACGTGAAAATCATCGGCTCCAGCGCGGGTCTTTCCGACTTCGGAGACGGCGCGACGCACCAGTCCTTCGAGGACGTGGCCATCATGCGTGTTCTGCCCAACATGACCGTTTTTTCTCCCCTCGACGCCGTGGAGGTTCCGAAGGCCCTCCGCGCCGCCGTCGCCATCAGGGGCCCGGTCTACATACGATTGAACCGCAACGACGTGCCGATACTGACGGACGAGTCGACGCCGTTCGAGCCGGGCAAGCCCCTGGTGCTGGCCGAGGGGGGAGACGTCGCGCTCTGCGCCACCGGACTCATGGTCGACATGGCGCTCAAAGCGCGGGAGCTTCTGAAAGCGGAGGGAATCGCCGCCCGCGTGGTGAACTTCAGCACGATAAAGCCGCTGGACGCGGAGGCGGTCGCGAGCGCCCTCTCCGGGGTCCACGCCCTCGTCACGGCGGAGGAGCACAGCGTCATCGGAGGCCTTGCCGCGGCAATAGCCGAGTCTACCGCCTCGACGCCGCTGCCCGCGAAGCGCATCGGCATCGCCGACCGTTACGGGCAGTCCGCCCACAGCTACGAGCAGCTTCTGGAGCACTACGGCCTGACCCCCGAACACATAGCGACCGCCGCGAGGGAAATTTTGTCGCGTCATGGGAAGTGAATTTTCTGAAAAGTATTGTTAAAAAGCATCGCCCACGCCTCAGGCTCAATAATTGGGATCAGGAGGTCCACGGCCCCCTGTGAGGTCTTTTGGCGGGAGGGGGGGCGAACCGAAGGTGTGCGCAGCGCGCTCCGGCCCCCTGCTTCAATTATGAAAGGAAGAGATTTGTGAATGAGTAAAATTGGTTTCATTGGACTTGGCATTATGGGCAAACCCATGGCGAAAAACCTTCTGAAGGCCGGGAAGTCTCTTGTGGTGTTCGACGTGGTGAAGTCCGCCCTCGCCGAGGTGGTCGCCGCGGGCGCGACGGGCGC
>JAITPZ010000259.1 GCA_031289165.1 Synergistaceae bacterium | reverse complement strand
GCCTGGGCTCCCGCCTCTGAGCCGCAAAAAAGCTGGCGATCGAGCCTGTTTTCCTTTTTCGGTTTTTCCATAAACTGAAGCGGATCGGGCGGTCGAGAGTCTTATGGCGTCAAGACGTTATTTAATCAGCCCGTGGTTGTCTTTCATAGCTTTTTTTGGCTTTCTGATATGGAAGCTGTTCGAATATCACTGCTTCCCGGACCCCCGTGTCCTGCTTCGGTCCCAGACGCAGTACTGGAGCCGCGCGCCCGTCAAGGCCAACCGCGGTTTCATACAGGACGCCAAAGGCAGTATTCTTGCTCATTCCCGTTCCGTGTCCAGTTTTTTTATCGACCCCGAACACTGGTCGCCCTCGGACGCCCCGGCGCTGAAGGGGCTGATCCCCGGCGCCGCTTATGAAAAAATCTCCGGCCCTCTCAGCGGTCGTTTCGTGTGGCTGGCGCGCAGGCCCGACCCTGAACTGGCCTCGAAGATTCTGGCGCTTAACCTGAAGGGCGTTTACGAAATCCAGGAAAAGAAGAGGGAATATCCCAACAACTCCCTTATGGCTCACGTGCTGGGTTTCTGCGACATCGACGATAACGGGCAGGCGGGGCTTGAGCTGGCGTGGGACTCCATCCTCTATGATCCGCCGGGATACAAAATTCTGGTGCGGCAGGCGGGAGGGCGGGCTATGGAGGTTGGGCGCGGCGACGTCTACGACGACGGAGGCAACGCTTCGCGGATCACGCTGACGATCGACGTGAGAATTCAGTACGTTGTGGAAAAATATCTGAACGAGGCGGCGACGGAACACAGGGCAAAATGGGGCGCCGCCATCTGCATGAACCCCAATACGGGTGCCATACTCGCCATGGCGAGCTGGCCGGCCTTCGACCCCAACAAGCGCGGCGAGCTGGAGAATCCGGAACAGATCATAAACAACGCGGTGGGGAGGGCCTACGAGCCCGGATCCACGTTTAAGCCGATTTTCATGGGCATCGCGCTGGAGCAGGGGCTGGTGCGCACGAACGAGACGTTCAACTGCCCCGCGCGCATGAAGATCGCCGACGGTTTTATATCCGAGGCCTACCCACGGGCTATGGGCCAGATTTCCACGGCCGAGATTCTCGTAAAATCCTCGAACGTGGGAATGGCGCAGATCGGCATTCGCTCCCGCCCCCTGGACATGTACCGGACCCTGCTCGACTGGGGGATGGGGAGGGTCAGCGACGTGGAGCTGAAGGGAACGGAAAAGGGTCTGCTCGCCTCTCCGGGACAGTGGCAGGGCGTCGTCCCCGCGAATATCTCCATCGGACAGGGGCTGGCTGTGACCCCATTGCAGCTTACGACCGCGCTCGCGGCCGTCGTCAACGGGGGCAAACTCATGAGCCCCTGGATCGTTCAGGAGGTGGTCGAATCGGCCGGGGACGTCGCCTGCAGGGGAAATCCCCAGATCGTACGCGAGGTTCTGACGCCCGATACCTCCGAGTGGCTGCGGAAGGTGATGAGGGAGGCCGTGGTCTCCGGAACGGGAAAATCGGCCAACACGCCGGTGACGAAGGTGGCGGCAAAAACCGGGACGGCGCAGGTGGCCGAGAAGGGCAGGTACGTGAAGGGACGTTACGTGTCGTCCTTTGCCGGCTTCTGGCCCTTTGAGGATCCTCAGTACCTCATGCTCATCGTCGTGGGCGAGCCCTCCGACGGAAAATATTACGGAGGCGAGGTCGTCGCCCCCGCGTTCAGAAAGATCGTCGAGGACATGGTGGATCTGGATATCGTCAACACCGGCAGGGGGGAGACGACATGAAGTTTTCGTCGCTGGTCGAAGTTTTGAGGCAAAAGGGATTCGATTTTGCCGTCAACCACGGGGGGGGGGCTCCGGCCGGAGAGAGGGATCCCTCGATTTTCGAGGTCTTCGCGGACAGCCGCAGGGTTCTGCCGGGGTCGATTTTTTGCTGCATCAGGGGCGAGAAGAGCGACGGGCACGAGTATGCGGGGATCGCGAAGGAGCTGGGGGCGGTCGCGCTCGTCTGCGAATATCCGCTTGAAACGGACCTTCCCGTGATTGTCGTAAAATCGGTTCGGGACATCATGGGAGATCTTGCGGCCGCCGTATACGGGTACCCGGCCGAAAAGCTCCTGATGGCGGGCGTGACCGGCACCAACGGTAAAAGCACGACAACGTATGCCCTGCGCAGCATTCTCCATGCGGCGGGTTTTCGGACCGGGCTCACGGGAACCATCGTGGAAAGCGACGGAGTTCGAGAGCGGGACGCGGAGAGAACCACGCCGGAGAGTTGCGAGATTCAGCGCCTGCTCGCGGCCACGGTCAAAAACGGATGCGGCGCCTGCGTGATGGAGACCTCCTCGCACGGTCTCATGATCGGTCGTCTGAACGGCTGCAGGTTCGACGTCGGCGTTTTCACCAACCTCAATCCCGAGCATCTGGACTTCCACGGAGACATGGAAAACTATTTTCAGGCAAAGCGCCTGCTGTTCACAAAGTATATGAAGGACAACTCCGTTCTGGCGATCAACACGGACGACCCCTGGGGCAGCCGTCTTCTGAAGGAGTTCTCGTGCTCGAGGAACCCTTCGGAACCCGGGGCAGGGCAGGTTCCGAGCGTGGCGGGATTCGGATTTGCCGACGTCGGGGATATGAAGCTCGACATGGAGGGATCCGCCTTTACGGTTCGAATGAAGAATTTTCCGCCTCTGCCGATAAAAAGCCCCCTGGCGGGCAGATATAACGTGGCCAACGTTCTGGCGACCGTCGCCGCGCTGAGGGGCAGGATAAGCGACTCCGACATAGCGCGGGGAGTGGCCGACATTCCTCAGGTTCCGGGGCGCCTCGAAAAGCGCAGGATGTCGAACGGCGCCACCTGCATCATCGATTTCGCGCATACGCCCGAGGCCCTTCGCAACACGCTTACGGCCGTGCGCGATTTTTGTCCCGGCAGGCTGATTTCCATTTTCGGGCACGGCGGGGGGCGCTACGAGTCCAATCGTCCGGCGCTGGGCGCGGTGGCCGCCTCTCTGGCCGACATGATCATCGTGACGATGGACAATCCGCGGGACGAGGATCCCCTGGCGATCGCCGAGGCGATTGTGCGGGGGATCGTGGAGCGGGGCGGGGGGGCGCGGTACAAGGTGATCCCGGACAGAAGAGAGGCGATCTTCACGGCCCTGAGCATCGCCGGCCCCGGCGACGTGCTGCTCGTCTCCGGCAAGGGACCTGAGAAGTTTCTGACGATTCGGGACCAGAAGATACCCTACAGCGACGCGGAAGCGATTGAAGAATGGGAAAAACTGGCGAACTCCCGAGCCTCGCGTCCTTTTCGGGCGCGTTGAATGCCGTCGGCGGCTGAGATGCGATACGCGGTCGCGTACGGTATTGTGAGTTTTCTGTTGGGCCTGGCGCTCCAGTACGTCTGGATTCGGGCCCAGCGGAAACTGCGCGTGACCCATGCTCAGAAAAGCTACGGAGTGGGCATCGACGTCGAAGTCAAGGCGTCCACGCCGACGATGGGGGGCGTCGTCTTTATCGTGCTGGCTCTGGCGGCCCTTCTGGCGAAACACGACGCGGAGGCGCTGCTGTTCTGGGCCCTGCCCGTGGCCTGCGGGCTCATCGGGTTCGTGGACGACTGGCTCAAGTTCACCCGCAGGTCGAGCGAGGGGTTCAGGAGCCTTCGTAAGCTATTCGTTCAGGTGATTGTCGCCGTCGTCTGGGTCGTCTGGGCGTCGCTGCAGAGGGGGCTTTTTTTATGGCCTGGCCTCGCGTGTCCGCTATGGATCGCCCTCCCTCTCTCCGTCGTGGCGACGGTCGGAATGATGAACGCCGTCAACGTGACGGATGGCCTTGACGGACTGGCGGGCGGGGCTTTTCTGATCTCTCTGGCCGTTCTGGGGTATCTGCTTCCCCGTTCGGAGTTCGACCATTCGGCTTTTGCCGTTTTGTTCGGCATGGCGGCGGCTTTTTTGATCTTCAACGCGCGCCCGGCGCTCGTGTTTATGGGCGACGCGGGGTCTCATTTTCTCGGTGGGGCGCTTGTCGCGCTTTGCGTTCAGGGCGGCGTCATCCTGGGCCTGGTTGCGGTCGGGTTTCTGTTTGGAGTAGAATTGCTCTCATCGGCCGTGCAGATCGCGGCCATACGGGGATTGGGCAGGAAGGTTTTCAGAATGGCGCCGCTGCATCATCACTTTCAGCTCATGGGGTGGGACGAGACCACGGTGACGACGCGTTTTCTGGTTATCCACGCCGCCTGTGCCGCCCTCCTGGCGGCGTTGGGTGTCGCAATCTCAGCTCTTTGACGAAGCGGGTGAAGCTCGATGAGTACGGGAACGAACTGGAAATCCAAACGAATTACGGTAATCGGGGCGGGGGTCAGTGGAACGGCGCTGGCGCTTCTGGCGCGGCGGCTGGGGGCGGATGTTTTTGTCTCGGAAGAACGGAACGTCGTCTCTCCCGAGACTGCCGGGACCCTGGGCAGGGAGGATATTGCGTGGGAGGTGAGCGGACATTCCGCGCGGGCTTACGACGCCGACGTCCTGCTGCTCAGTTCGGGGATTCCGCCGAACGCTCCCTGCGTGGCGGAGGCCGGGCGCCGGGGGCTCTCCGTCGTCGGTGAACTCGACTTTGTCGCTCCTCATATGGAGGGGCGAATCCTGGGCGTGACGGGGAGCAACGGGAAGAGCACCCTGACGTCGCTTACGGGGCATCTCCTTCAGAAGGCGGGCTTCAAAACGGCCGTGGGCGGCAACCTCGGATCCGCCGCGTCTCTTTTCGCGGGAGAGAAATTCGATTTTCTGGTGCTCGAACTCAGCAGCTTTCAGCTGCACTGGGCTCACGATCTGAGGTGCGAGACGGCGATCGTCACCAACCTCGCGCCGGACCACATCGACTGGCACGGCAGTTACGAGGCCTACGTCGGGGCCAAGGCCAAAATTCTTTCCATGCAGGATGCCGAAGGATGGAGAATAGTGCAGGATCGTGACTGTGAGGCGCTCGGTATACAAAATTTCGACAGGACGGTCGTTCTGAGCCGGGGAGAAAAACCCGCGCACAAAGCGGGCGGTCATATTTTCATGGGAGAGGACGCCGCGACGCTCCGTATGGAGGGGAAGGAATATCCGCTTTTTCGCTGCGCGGACGTGACGCTTCTGGGTCGTCATAATATGGAAAATGTCGCCATGGGCCTTGTTGCGGCGCGCCTGTCCGACGTCGCCGTCTCCGACGTTCGGGGGGCCCTTTCCGACTTCAAACCTCTGCCGCATCGCTGCGAATTTGCCGGATCGGTGAACGGAGTCACGTATGTCGACGACTCCAAGGGCACCAACGTCGCGGCTTCCGTGACGGCTCTTTCCTCCATCGAGGGACGAAAGATCGCCATCCTGGGCGGGAAGGGCAAGGGAGAGGATTACGCTCCCCTGGCGGAGGCGGTCGTCCGGGAGGCCGACGCCGCCGTGGTGCTGGGGGCCGAGAGGGCGAACATACAAACGGCCCTGCGGGCCGCGGGTTATTCCGCCATCCATGAGGTCGCCGACATGAAGGAAGCTGTCGAAACGGCTTACAGGCTGGCGCGCCCCGGCATGGTCGTCCTGCTGTCGCCCGCCTGCACGAGCTGGGACATGTACCCGAACTACGGGAAGAGAGGCGAGCATTTCCGCTCTCTTGTTCGCGCGCTGAAGGAGTGACTCCGTGAATCTTCCGGAGCGTCCCCAACCGAGCTGCTGGCCCCTGTGGGTGATTCCGCTGCTGCTGAACCTGGGGGGGATCGTGATGATCGCCTCTCTGACCGCCGGAAACGGCGCGGAGAGCGGCAACCTTTACGGCCTGACCCTCAGGCAGTGTCAGTTTCTGGGGATTGGTCTCATCCTCATGTGCTGCTGTTACCTCACGCCCCTGCCCCTGATGCGCAACGTGAGCTGGCTGCTGTGGCTGATGGCCGTCATGATGACCTGCGCCACTCTGATTCCGGGGCTCGGGGTCAGGGCGGGCGGCGCGCGCAGATGGCTGAACCTGGGGTTCTTTCAATTTCAGCCTCTGGAGATGCTGACGCTGGCCGTTCCCCTTTTTCTGGCCGACCGCTTGGACGCCTCGAAGCGCGAGAGTTTTCGGGGATTTCTTAGGCCCTCCTTTATGCTGGGGCTGATTTCCGCTTTGCCTCTCGCCTTTCAGCCGAACATGGGAGGCATCATTCTCGTGTTCGCCATCTGCATGTCGATGCACGTGGTGAGCCGGGGCTGGAAGTACCCCCTCGCGGGAGCGGCGGTTATGACCGTGCTCTTTGTGGCGATGATCTATATGGAGCCGTACCGTCTGGAGCGCCTGCTGGCGTTTCTCGATCCGTGGGACGCCCCCAGAGGCCGGGGTTTTCAGATTATTCAGGGACTCGTGGCCTTCAGCAACGGAGGCATTCTGGGCGTCGGCATAGGAAAGGGCCTGCAGAAGCTGAACTACCTTCCCGCGGCCCATACAGACTACATCTTTCCCGCCATCGGAGAGGAATTCGGCCTGGCGGGGACATTGCTCATCGTGCTCGCCTACGCGATCTGGACATGGAGAACCTACAGGCTGTACCGGCGTGCCGCCACGCCTTACATGTCGATTCTGATATGGGGACTCACGGTTGCCGTTCTCTTTCCCATGTTCGTCAACCTGGGAGGAGTCATGAAGCTGATGCCGCTGACGGGCATTCCTCTGCCCTTCGTGAGCGCGGGGGGAAGCGCGCTGGTGTTCATGTGGCTCAAGGTGGGAGTTCTCATGCGCCTTTCCCGGGAGGTGTCCATGGGGTCCGCGATGGCCATGAACAATGACGTCGAGAGCCTGAGTAGGGTCCGTGCGCATGGCGGATGAGGCGATTTCGGTCAAAACGGCTCTGATTGTCGCCGGTGGAACGGGCGGGCATATTTTCCCGGCGCTTGCCTTTGGACAATGGCTGGAAGCGGAAAAAAAAGCGAACCGGGTGGTCTGGCTTTCGGGCAGCCGCGCTCTGGAGGTCGAGATTTACGCGTCGCGGGGGATCGTTCCGGAGCGTCTGCCTCTGTCGGGTTCTCCTCTCGGGAGTTCTTCCGTCGTGCAAAATTTTCGCCGATGGGGAGGACTCTTCCGCGCTTTTTTTCAAACGGGGAAACTGATGAGGCGTCTCCGGCCGGATATCTGTTTTCTGTTTGGCGGCTACGTCTCGCTGATGCCTCTCCTGTGGTGCCGTTTTCTGGGGATCCCCCTGGTGATGCACGAACAAAACGCCCGCGCCGGAAAGGTGACGCGGCTTGCGTCCCGTATGGGGGCGCCTGTCGCCGCGGGATGGGACGAATGCGGGGGGTTGAAGGGGCCCTTCACGAGGGTGGGGGTTCCCGTTCGACGCCTTGAAAGAATGGAAAAGCGCGATGCCGCCCGCGCCCTGAACGTCGACGTCCGCGAGGACGATCTCGTGATCGGGGTGATCGGCGGCTCGCTCAGCAGCGCCTCGCTGAACGCTCTGCCCGAAAAATTATCGGGGGCATCGGAGGGGGAGACGACGGGAGTCGGAGCGCGACGTCCCGTTTTTGTCGTCCTTGGCGAAAATGGCGATGCTTCCGCGTCGTCGATCCGCTTCGTGGGCAGGCGATGGGACGTGACTCCCTTTTATTCTCTCGTCGACGCCGTCGTCTGCCGCGCCGGGGCTTCGACCCTGGCCGAGCTCGCGTCGTACGGCGTTCCGGCTCTCGCAATCCCCTGGAAGGGCGCGGTCGACGGGCATCAGGAGGCGAACGCCCGGCGCTTTTCCGCAATGACGTCGAACCCCGTGTGGCTCGAGGGGGACTCTTTCGACCTCGACGACGCTTTTGCGAGGCTTTTGAAGCTGTGCGCGACGGACGGGGTGCGCCGGAGGAAAGGACTGCACGATGACTCGGCGTCGCGGGATCTCTGGCGGCTGGGCGCTTCACGTCTCTGATACAGTGGTTTAACTTAAGTTTACTGTAAAAGACTGAAAATTTTCCTCGACAGTGAGCCGTTTTCAGCTATTCTGACTTCAGGCTTTTTACCTGAATTCAC
>JAITPZ010000216.1 GCA_031289165.1 Synergistaceae bacterium | reverse complement strand
AATGTACAAATTTTGCAGTCTACACAAGGAATGCTGTACTATTTTTGTGGCTCCCGGGAAATGCTGATGAGCCTGAAAGTGATATATTTTTGTACGCCGCTCCACACTCTCAGGAGGCTTGAACGCTTACCGAATTGGTATAACCTCACTCCAGCCGTTCCCACTCCACGTGGTGGGGAACGCCGTCGACGCGAACATTCAGGACGCCATGCCGCCGCCCCGCGATTTCGAAAGCAGGCGCGATGGGCGGGGGCAGCATCGGCATAAAAAACGCCGGCTTCGAGCGCCACGCCGCACGCAGGCGTTTCATTTCCCCGAACAGCTTTGCTTCCCGTTGCAGCAGCGTAACGGCCTCGCCCACGGTGATTTTTTTGAAACGGACCTTTTGGCCCGGCAGGCGTTGGGCCAGATTTCCAACGTCCACCGCGCAAACTGTCGCGATTTTCGTGTAACCGCCTGTCGTCTGCCGGTCCGCCAGCATCACGATCGGCTGTCCGTGTCCCGGAACCTGGACGCTGCCAGAGCAGATGGCGTCGGAGATGATGTCCGCCGCCTCCTTATGCGCGATCTCCGGTCCTTCCATGCGGCAGCCCATGCGATCGGAGGAGTTCGTGATGACGTACTCGGACGCGTAGAACGTCGCGAGCCCCTCTTCCGTGAAGCGGTCGTCCTGCGGACCGGGGATCACGCGCAGAGGCGCGTTCGCATCGCGGTTCGGGCGCAGCGACGGAGGGCATTCCAGACCTTCACACTTCGCCTGGAGCGCGTCGGTTTCTCCGCTGGCGAGCGTGTCTCCGGACCTCAGGGCGCGCCCTTCATATCCGCCGAATTTTCCGCGCGTGTACGTGGACCGGCTGCCCATCACGAGCGGCACGTCGATGCCTCCGCCAACGCAAAAATACGCGCGCGAGCCGCCGGTTTTCGGCGGCGTGAAGGCGAGCGCGTCGCCGGCCACGACCTTATGCGCCGTCCAGCAGGACAGCGCGACGCCGTTTTTCGTTATCCCAGCCTCCGCACCCGTGACGGCGAAACAGCCCTCGCCCTCCGTGATTTTCAGCAGAGGGCCGGTCATGGTGATCTCAAGGCCGGCGGCCCCCTCGTCGTTGCCGACCAGAATGTTCCCGAGGCGCAGCGCGGCGGTGTCCATCGCCCCGGCGACGGGCACTCCCTGCATCTGATACCCGCGCCGCCCCAGGTCCTGGACGGTCGAGAACATGCCCGGTTTTTCGATCCAAATGCGCATCACGCGCCCACCTCCCGCCTGCGGACGTCCGGCTTCCAGTCCGGCTGCACGGCATCGCGCGCCTGTTGTTCGAACGCCGCCGCACCGATCGGAACGAAGCGCACCCACATGCCCGCGTTCAGGAAAATCGCGGGGTCTCTGTCGGGATCGAACATGCGAAGCGGCGTCGTGCCGATCAGGTTCCAGCCGCCGGGGCTGTCGATGGGGTAGATGCCCGTCTGCCCGCAACCGACAGCGACGGACCCGGCGGGAATTTTTTCCCTCGGCTCCTTCAGGCGCGGCGTCTCAAGCGACGGGTCCATCCCGCCGAGGTAGGAATATCCCGGAACGAACCCCAGCATATAGCAGTAACAGTCCCGCGAACAATGCCTCCGGATCACCTCGTCGGGAGAAAGTCCCGTGTGCGAGGCGACCCGTTCCAGGTCCGGCGCGAAATCGCCCTCGTAACACGTGGGAACGATCAGAAGCTCCTCGTCTTTTTTCTTCTCCGTCTCCAATTCCCCGGACATTTCGAGCAAAAGTTTTTCCAGTTCGTCGAGCGGCCCCGTTTGCAGCGCGTCGAAGCACACGGCCAGCGAGCGATAGGTGGGCACTGTGTCGACGAAACCCGGAAACGGGCTTCTCTCTATTTTTTTGCGCAACGCCTGGACGCGCGCGTTGATCGCGAGGTCGATGCTGTCGCCGAACTCGACGATGATGCTGTTTTCTCCGGCATAAAGAAGCCTCGGAGCGTTCTCGGTCATCAAAACCACCTCCCTGATGCTTTTACGCCACTCTTTAGTAACCTGAATTCCCGTTAGAATTATACCCGTACAGGTAAGGGAACATCGTCCCGTCAAAATCGGCGTTTATATACGCTGTTTTCCCATTAGCGGAGGTATGCGCATCATACGAGAGTTCCCGCGGTTGCTGAAAGAGAGGGATTATTCGGCGGAGACGCGTTTCCAGCTGGTGCAGTTCATCGTGGACACAAGCGCGTCGAGTACAGCAAAGCTGTCAGTATCCACGAGCTCGGGTCAGGCCGGGTAGACCGGTCGCATCGTCAGGCCCGTCGTCTCGTCCAGGCCCAGCATCAGATTGGCGCACTGGACGGCCGTGCCCGCCGCGCCCTTCATCAGGTTGTCGATGGCGGAGACGACCAGCAGGCGCTCGCCGTCCTCGTGCAGCACAAAACCCGTGAGCGCGCGATTGCTGCCCAGAACGAGGCGCGGATCGGGCAGACGCAGATGCGCGGGGCGCGCGGGCGAAAGCGACCAGAAGGGCTGGCCGGCCGTCGCGGCCCGGTACGCCTTCCACAGCTCCGGCTCCTTCACCTTCCGGGAGAGGCGCACCTGAGCCAGCATCTGTACGCCCCGAACGAGGGGGGCGGCGGTCATCGTCATCGTGAAGACCGAGGCGTCGAGCCCGCATTCCTGAACGACCTCCGCCAGATGACGGTGACGGAACGGCTCGTACACGCGCAGGGTCCGGTCGCGGTAGGGGTGGTGCCCTCCCTGCGAGGGAGCGGCGCCCGCCTCGGAGGATCCGACGCGCAGTTCCATGCGCGCGTCGGCGATGAGCCCCGCCCTGGCCAGAGGGACCAGGCCCAGAATGGCGCAGGTCGCGTTGCATCCGACGCCGCTGGCCAGGAACGCGCGTTTCAGCTCCTCACGGTGCAGCTCCGGCAGGCCGTAGACGGCCTCTTCCATCAGCTCGGGAGCGGGATGATCCTTCCCGTACCACTCCTTACAGGCCGTCATGTCCCTGAGGCGGACGTCGGCGGAGAGGTCCGCCACCTTCACGCCCCGTTTGCGATATTCCCTGATCGTCGCCCAGGACGCGCCGTGCGGCAGCGCGAGAAACGCGATGTCCGTCTCGACGGAGAGGGCCTCCTCGGGCGATATGAAGGTGGTCTCCGGGTAGTCGGATCTCAGGTGAGGGTGGATCGTCCATACCGGTTGCGTCGCCCTGCTGCGCGACACGGCCGCGACGAGTTCAATGTCCGGATGCCCCGCCAGAATACGCAGCGCCTCTCCGCCCGCCATCCCATTGCTTCCCCACACGGCGGCTTTAAACATGGGACGCTCCTCCTCCGGGGCTTCGGCTTTTCAGCGAGTCGAGAGCGTAGTCGATCATCAGGCCGCCCACGTCGACGCCCGTCGCAGCGACGGACCCGTGAAATTCCGGTTGTCCGTTGATTTCGTTGACAATCCAGCCCTCCGGCGTTCCGAATACGTCGATGGCCAGAAAATCGCCTCCAACAACCTTTGCCGTGCGATTCAAAAGAGCTTCCAGCTCCGCGTCCATCGGAAAGGGCTCCGGCGTGGCGCCCCGCGCGGTGTTCGTGATCCAGTGGCTGCTCGCCCGCTTCATCAGCGTCGCCGTCCTGCCCCCGATCATCACGGCGCGCAGGTCGAATCCGCCCTTTTCGACGTACTTCTGAATATAAAAAACGGAATGCGCCGGTCCCATGTGCTGCTTGTGCTCGACGATCGCCTCGCACGCCTCGCGGTCGGACACCTTCGCCAGAAGACGGCCCCAGCTCCCTGCCGCGGGCTTGAACACGACAGGATACCCCAGCGACTCCGCGGCCTTCACCGCAGCGTCGAAAGAGGACGCGACGCGCCACGCGGGCTGTGGAATTTTTTCCCGGTCGAGCAGGGCGGCCGTTGCGATCTTGTCGCCACAGAGCAGCATCGTCTCCGGGGGGTTTATGGTCCGAACGCCGCGGCCCTCCAGAAGCTGCGTCAATGCGATATTCTGCGTCTGGGAAACGCAACGGCAAAGCGCCACGTCCCCCGGGCCGACGTTTTCGAAGTCATCGGGCCACACCAAGTCGCCCGCGTCGCGGAAGTCCACCTCCGTCCCCCGGGCTGCGGCCGCTTTGTAAAGCGCCTTTTCTTCCATGCGCAGGCGCGAATAAAAGATATGCAGCATTCTCTCCGTTTTCCTCCATATCAAGAAAGCGTTCTTCTATTCGCCCCAGTCTTCCTGAACTTCGGGAGCTTCCTCCACCGTCAGCGGATCCAGCGCCGTCACCTCGAGCTCCACGCCACAGTCGGCGCAGGTCAGCAGCTCCCCGACCATCGCGTCGTCCGCCACCCTGACGTCGGCATCGCACACAGGACATTTGACAACACCCATAAAAATCCCTCCTCAGACGACCCGTGCCCTGTGAAGATCGGGCCTTTTACGAGTCATGGCAATAAACGGAGGAATGATAAACTATAGTTGCCTTTATGTCAATAAATAAAACGAAGTTTCGAGTTACGTAAAATACGGGCAGTGCGTCTCTTCATTTCCCTTGCTCCCGCGCCTTTTTACCCCTGTTTTTTTGCCTTGCCCGCGATGCTTTTCAGCAAAAGGTCGAAGGCCGTGTCGAAGGCCGTCACGCCGTCCTGAAGCAGCTTGAGACACATGCCGTCAAGGTTGATATCCGCGGCCGCGAGGCGCCTGAGGCGCGTCTCCGCCCCCTCGACGTCGTTTTCGAGCGTGAAGGCGGCTTTGCCGTGCTCCAGAAAGGCGGACAGCGTCCCGGGGGGGATGGTGTTGACGGTGTCGGGGCCGACGAGGCTTTCGATGTACAGCACGTCGGAGTAGGCGGGGTTCTTCGTGCCGGTGCTGGCCCACAGCGGCCTCTGGCTTCGGGCGCCCCTGTCCGCCAGTGCCTTCCAGCGGGGGTTCGCGGGGCTGAAGATCTTTTTATATCTCTGGTAGATGACGCGCGCGTTATCGATGGCGATGTGCCCCTTCAGTTCCTGCAGGGAATCTTTTTTTCGATCGAGCAGAGAATCGACGGCGCTGTCCACGCGGCTGACGAAGACGGAGGCGACGGACGCGATATCCGGCGACTCTCCCGCCCGAACGCGCCTTTCGAGACCTCTGAGGCACGACTCGGCGACGGACGAGTACTGGCCCATCGAGAAGATCAGCGTCGCGTTGATGTTGATGCCCCTGGCGATGCAGTCCTCGATTGCCTCGACGCCCTCGGATGTCGCGGGGACCTTGATCATGACGTTGGGGCGCCCAAGGGCCGTGAAAAGGCGCTCGGCCTCGGAGACGGTGGACTCGACGTCGGACGCCAGCAGGGGATTGACCTCCAGGCTCACGTATCCGTCCCGCCCCCCGGTTCGGTCGTACACGGGGCGAAGCACGTCCGCCGCGGCGCGAACCTCCTGCAGGGTCAGGATCTCATAGATCCCGGCGACGGATTTTCCTTCCTTCGCGAGATCCTGTATCTCCTCATCATAATCGGTCGTTTTCGCGATGGCCTGCTCGAAGATCGCGGGATTCGTCGTGACGCCGAGCACCCCCTTTTCGATCCAGGCGTCCAGTCCCTTCAGAAGCAGCTCTCTGCTGATGGTGTCGAGCCATATGCTCTGTCCCAGTTCCGACGTCGCGTGCAACATCGTCTTCATTGACATTCCTCCTCGAAATTTAGTAAGGATATTTATTCAATATCTAAAAGGTTTTTCAATATTGGGGTGCAGGGGTCCGTGACCCCTGCCTGCTATTCGACCAGCAAAACAGTCAGGTCGTTGACGTTGGTTCCCGTCGGGCCCGTGATCAGAAGGTCGCCCGAGGCGGAGAGCGCGTGGTACGCGTCGTTGTCGTCAAGCCTCTCCTGCGCCTTCAGTCCCTTATCCTTCATTCTCCGGACCGATCCTCCGTCAACGATCCCTCCGGCGGCGTCCGTGGGGCCGTCCGTTCCGTCCGAACCCGCCGCGACGAAGGCGACCCCTTCCAGATCTCTTATCCCCAGAGCGGCGGCGAGCGCCATTTCCTGGCATCGGCCTCCCTTCCCCTTTCCCTTCAGGCGGACGATGGTCTCACCCCCGGCGATGAAGGCCACGGGACGCTTCCGGGTCGCGCGGGCGCGAACGGCCTCGCGCGCCAGCCCCGCGAAGAACGCGCCGGCCGACGCGGCTTCGCAGTCGAGCGTCGTGGTCAGAAGGATCGTGTCGAAGCCCTTTTCGTCCAGCAGTTTACGGGCGGCATCGCACAGCACGGGGACGCTTCCGGTAATCTGCGTTTTGACGTTGTCGAGGTTCTTGGGCGTCTCGACCTTCAGCCTGTCCATGATGCTCGGGGGAAGGTTCAGTTTGTACCTGCGCACGATTTCAAGGGCGTCCTCGCAGGTACTCAGATCGGGGCAGGCGGGGCCGGAGGCGATGCTGTCCAGTCGATCTCCCAAAACGTCGGAGAGAATCACGCAGCGCACCCGGGCGGGCATACAGGCCATGGCGAAACGGCCTCCCTTGACGGAGGAGATGCGTTTGCGCAGGGTGTTGATCTCGACGATGTCCGCGCCGCAGGCCAGCAGCTGAGAGGTCATGTCCGCGACGTCGGCGAGGGAGACTCCCTTCTGCGGAAGCTCGAAAAGCGCGGACCCCCCGCCCGACACCAGAAAGAGAACGGTGTCCCGTTCCGTCAGCCCGTCAGGCATGGAAAGCGCCTTTTCGGTCGCGTCCAGGTTGCGCTGTTCCAGAACGGGATGGGCCGCCTCGAAGATGTCGAGTTTCCCGATCGCTCCCATGGAGTGTCCATCCTTCGTGATCACGCAGCCCCGCGCGATCTGCGAGCCCAGCAGCTCATGGGCGGCGCTGGCCATACGCCAGGCGGCCTTGCCGATGGAGACCAGGACAACAGGGCCCTGAATGGGATCGGCGGTGAGGGCCTCCTTCACCGCGCGCTCGGGTAAAACGGACTCTATGGCGCTTCTTGCGACGGACTCCAGGGTTTCACGAACGGACATAGCGTCATTCCTCCACTCTTATTTTGAATTACGAGTATCGGGGTACTCCGACCTCGATATACGACAAACCGGCATACAAATTATTGTCTCGTATCGGGGGGAGAGAGGGAGGTCTCCCCGCTTTGCGTTTTTTCCCTGCGGTTGCTCAGGACGACCAGCCTGTGGGGAGGGCTGTTGGTTTCGATGAGGTTGTACACCTCCGGCGGCAGGGACGTCAGGTTCTGCTGACGTTTTTCGATGACCATGAAAACCCTCTTCGAATCCTCCCACGTCCGAACCAGGGACAGGTCCTCCGGAATTTCCTGCCCCATGACGCCGGGGATGGGCTGCGTGTGAAGGAGGAGGGAGCTGCGGGCGGTGTAGAAGAACAGGGCGGGTCGGTTCAGGGCGTATTGCACGATGATGTCGTCCCGCTCCATATTGTCTCTGATAAAAAGCCCAACGTCCCGCACCGACGTCCCCTGCGCCAGCAGGTCGAGAATTCCGGCCTGGGGAAGCAGGGCGAGCATCGAGGTCAGGCAGAGGTGCAGCATCATTTTTTTGGGCTGACGCGTTCGGGCGTAATGCCACCCCGCGAACAGAAACAGAAAACAGAAGAAAAGCCACGGAGCGATCGAGGTAAGGGTTCCCTGCAGGGCGTCGCTGCCGTTGTGGCTGAGCCAGAGGATCCCCACCAGCAGCAGCGGAAAGAAGAACAGGACCTCGAACAATACCGAACGCTGAAACGATACGAGCTCGCGTTTTTCGAGCGCCTGTGAAAAATGGGTCCCCGAGAGCGCCGCCAGGGCGGGAAACACGGCGATGACGAGCAGCCCGTCGCCGGAGAACAACCCGAAAAACAGAAATACGGCGGCCCAGACCGACAACAGAGCGCCCTCTTTCCGGCTGGGCAAAACATGTCCGGACAGGAGGGAGGACCACCTGTGCGGCAGTATCGCCGCCAGCGCCTCGACGAAGCAGCCCGCCCAGGGAAGAAGTCCGAGAACGAAGAGGGCCGCGGCCGAAGAAAAGGAACCGAAGGCGGGGGCCGGAGGATTGTAGCGCATCAGCGTCAGCATGGCCGGATTCGAGACGTGGAGCATGAGGAGATATCCCCCGCCAAGAAGCAGCGACGCCACAAGCCCCGGCCGATAAAGGAGGGCGCTCAGAAGAAAGCGCTCCTGTTCGGCGATGAACGCGTACAGCAGAAGAGACAGCCACGGCAGCACGATCCCCGCCGGTCCGCAGACGATGAAGGCCAGCGCGGCGGAAGCGTGGAAAAGAAGAAAAAAGCGTCTGTCCCTGAAGGCGTATACGAGTCCGACGAGAGCGGCCGAGAGAAAAGAGACGTAAAGCGCGTGAGGAGACGCGAGCTGAGAGGCGACATACGTCGAAAAGCCCGTTCCCGCGATGATTGCGGTGTAGTTGGCCGCGCGTTCGTCCTGCATTCGCCGTCCGAGAAACCACACCGCGACGAGCGTCCCCAGGGTCGCCGCCACGGACAGAAAGCGCACGGAGAACTCGCTCCATCCGAAAACGACCAACAGCAGCGCCTCCAGCCACCAGAAGCCCAGGGTCTTTCCCGCCCACGGCAGATCCCCCACCCGCGGAAAGACAAAGTCCCGAAAGTGTCCGCGCGCGACCATATTGAGAGCCACGGAGGCGTTGACCCCCTCGATCGGGTCCAGCAGACCGTGATCCTGTATCCCGCGAAAATAAAGGTACAGAAAGGCGATCAGAATCAGAAACGTGGTCCTGCGCGTCGATTGCAAGGGCAGTCACCGGAGGCGCGGATCCGTCCGGTCAGGGCCGAACATCTTCGGAAACGACCTCGATCAGCGTGCATCCAAAAAGGGTGAAGGCGCAGTCCTCCAGCGGGAAAGGATGCCTGCCGACGTAGACTCCATCGAGTTTGACGAACGTTCCGGGCTTCAGCGACACCAGCTCGCTCCCGGGGGATGGATCGTAAAAGATGGCCAGAATGTTGTCCTTCGGGGCGGACGAGGGGCGCGCGGACCCGAATTTTACAACGTAGCCCTGACCGCCCAGGCGGTCGACGGTCGCGACCCGCCCGCTGACCACGATGCGTTTGTCCCTCCATGTCCGATCGAAGGAGGCGTTGCCGGACGCCATCCCGGCTGTCAGAACGTCCGCCTCCGTCACGCCGCCTCTCTGATCGGCAAGGCGCCGTTCCGCCTGCCTCGCGACCGGTTCGAGCTGACCGTAGCCCTTCCGCGTCAGAGTCCGCAGGATGGAGGCGGCCTTCCCGAGGTCCCTCGGTCCCCCGTGCCCGTCCAGGTAAAAAGACGCGAGAACGCTGTCGGCGTAGTCGTCGCTGCCCTCGATATCCTCCAGCCTTTTGCGCCACTCCGCCGGCGCCCGGGCCACCCCGCCGGCGCCGGTCAGCGAAAAACCGGCCAGTTGAGCTATGGCCCGATATTCGCCCCTGTCCGCGGCCTTCCTGTACCACTCCGCTGCCCTGACGTCGTCTTTGGGCAGGCCCTCGCCATAATCGTACATGACTCCGATGGCCGTCATACAGCGCGGGTCGTCCGACGCGACCAGCCACTGGTGCAGCGCCTCAGCGTAATCTCCCTCCCCGCGCGCCTCCACCCCTTCCTCATATCCGGCCCCGGCCCGCTCGAACGAGAGCGACACCAGCAACAGCGCCAGAAAGATATTCAAAAAAATATTTTTCATGGAATCGAATACCCCCCTGGATTCTCTCGTCTCGTACAATTTTTTCCCGTATTTTTCAGATCGCCTTTGCCGATCGTATCTTTCGATCCCGCGCTCATATTTTCAGAATCATCATGGTAATTATATCTCCTGTTTTCCGATGACAAAGAACACAGTTGCAAAATCCGAAAAATCGAAGCGCGGAATTTTCGAGGGCATCAAATTTTTTAAATAAATATGCAATTTGTATTTATGCTTCTGTTTCGATAAAATGATAAAAATACCTGGGGGCGTTGTATATTTTTCAGGCGCCAAACGCGAGCTGCGACCCCGAATGACAGGGCGGCATCGTGGGCCGACGCTGTGAGTGCAACGCCAGGTCCCCGTAAAAAATTTATTTTGAAAGGACATGGAACTGGTGAAGGGGGTTCTGATGCGAAAAGCCCTGTTGCTTTTTTCTTCGATTTTTTTTCTGTCGATTTTCATTTCACCGGCGTTTTCGGACGAGGAAAAGTTCATGGACTCCACGGAGATCGACGGCCTGGAGTTTCTGGTGCTGCCGTACCGCGACCGGAGGGGGGTCGAGATGGCCGAGCGGTACGGAGCGGATTTTCATCCCGCGGCGAGCGGGCGGATTTACCCCCTGAACCTCGATAAACTGCTGTGGATTCGCTTTCCGGCCTCGCGTTTGAAGGCCGTTATGGATTCCTTCGGCGATCAGGACACCATTCTCGTTCTGGACAACGAACAGATTGCCTGGGCCGACTGCTTTCTGCCCTCCGCGTCGGGAGGATACGGACACCTGGTCTCCGGGCTCGCGCTGCCCGATCGAAGCCTGCCGCTGCGCAGACCCATCTTCCCGCTGAAAGATGTCGGAGGCGAGGGTTACGCCTATCTGTGCATCAGGGCGATCACTCCCATTGCCTTCACTCTCGCCGTGTTCGAGGAGGACGTTTTTCATCATCGCGCCATCTGGCGGCTGACCGGATATATGGCCTTTTACAGTTTCATGGCCGCGTGGGCCATGACGTACTTTTTTTTCTACGCCATCACGAAGGACAGGCATTATCTGATCACCTTCGTGCGTCAACTGGCGGCCTGCATTTTCCTTTTCGCCTTCAAGGGCTACATGCAGTTTTATTCCGGTCTCCACCCGCGGGTCGTTTATACCCTGGCGTGGAGCGCACTCGGGCTGCACTGCGTCATGGCGTCGCTCTTCTGCAGGGAACAGCTGCACATGGACGCGCAGCATCAGGGTTCGTGGCTGGTCCTTTTTCACATCACGGTCGGCGTTCTGATGATGCTGTCCTCCATCATGATATACCCCACGCTGACGTTTATCCTGACGGGCGTCGCCCTCGCGGCGTACGTCCTTTTCTCCATGACCGTGGGCATATCGAAGTACCGCAGGGGTTATCACCGGATCGCCTTTTTCATGCTCTCGTGCCTGAGCTTCGTCGTGGGCCTGATCTGCCTGACGCTGAACGTGATTCGGGCAACGGCATGGAGCGAGCACCTCTTTATGATCGGCTTTCTGCTGGACCCTCTGCTGCTGGCCTGCATGTTGATCCAGGGATCCCGCGAGCGGATCGAGAGCTATTTTTACATGGGGAAAAATGCCGTGCGCTACGACAAAATCAGCCGAAGAGACGACGCCACCGGACTTTACAATAAGGCGCACATTCTCCACCTGCTGGGCGAAGAGATTCAGGCGACTCAAAATACCGACGACCTGGCCTTTATGCTGCTGGACGTCGATAACTTCAAAAATTTCAACGAGGTGTGGGGATACCCCGAAGGAGATAAAATGATCGTCTTTCTGGCGAACATCATCCGCCAGTGCCTGCGCGTCAACGATGTCGCCTCCCGTTACGGAGGAGAGGAGTTCGGAGCGATCCTGCCCGGAGGGACGTTGCCGACGTCGATCCTCCTTGCCGAGAGGATTCGCAAAACCATCGAAAGAGAAAGCGCCCTGCAGGGGGACGGCAGGAGAACAACCCTGTCCATCGGGCTCGCCTTTTTCATCCCCGGCGACACCCCGGCGACCCTGGTGCGGCGCGCCGACGACGCGCTCCTCCGCGCCAGGGCCAACGGAGGCAACCGCACGGAATTCGATGGCATAACGTAGCGCCCGACTCCGCCTGTGCAGTTTACGGGCCCGCGGCGTCCCTCCACCTCCTGGGGAGTTTTTCGATCTTCGAGATCTTTCATGAAAGAAGGTTTTTATTGTGCGGAAAAG
>JAITPZ010000187.1 GCA_031289165.1 Synergistaceae bacterium | reverse complement strand
TGCTCTTCCGATCTCTGTTCATAAAGAATGGCGAAAACATATTGAGAACCAATTTCAAGACAGGCTTTTAGGTATTATTCATAGTGCCGCTGAAGTAAAGCGCGTTTCCGAGATGAAAGAATTACTTTGTGAAGGAGATAAAGGGAACCGTGCCTACAAAGAGCACTTAACAACCGCCCAAAAAATCACTACAATTATAAAGGGCAAAGGATATGAGCAACTCTAGTAGCGCAAATAAGCGGGTTGCTTCTAAAATTTTAGAAGTAAGCGCAGACCTTTTCTATAGGAAAGTGCGCGATGAAGCGGACACTGCTGAACAAAAAAATTCAGCTAGCAAAGAAAATTTTGTCGACGAATTAAATGTTATCGACGAAAAATTTTATGCTACTAATGAAATTTTATCTGGCAATAATTCATCTCCCGGTAAAAAATTTTTGGCTAACGCTGAAAATATTTCTGACAAATTAAAATTAGCTAAAAATGTTAATGTTGCTAACGAAAAACATTTTGCTGATGAAAATTGCATTCCTACAAAGAAATATAAGGAAAGTTCTGCTAACCCAGCATTTCCAACCAGCAATAAAAATATTGAAGATATTATAAATATAGCCAGCGAAAAATTTATGGATACAAATTTTTCGCCAGAAATAGATTATTTACCAGTGAACCCTCCCGCCAATCAAAATAATATTGCCAGTCAAAATTTTATTCCTGAAAATACTTTGCCAGAAATAAATTTATCGCTAGGACAATTGTCTCCTTGTGAAGAATCTAACGCCATGAAAAGTATTGCTATAACTGATCTAATATCTACAAGCGAAAAAAATTTAGCTAGTGATAAAAATTTCCCTAGCGCTGAAATAAAAGAAAGTAGTAGTAGTAGTTCTTTAAATATATTAAATATAACTACAACAAGCAAAATCTCTGATGATGAAACTGAATTTACCGTTAAGAGTAAAAAAACTAGACGCAACGTTCCTGTTGAAAACTATGACAGTACTTTGATAAAACTGGCAGCTCTTATTGGAATGCCTAGTTTAGGTATTCTCCTGACCTTGCGTAGCATATTGCCCCCAGATGGAGGTAATATTCGTGTGAATGCTTTTGCACGATCTATTGATATGTCTGCTAATAACGTGAGGATACAACTGGAAAACCTGCAAAGTAAAGGATTAATTGCTACTGTTACAGGTGGGGAAGAGGGAAAATGGGTTAGTTTTACAGATGATTCTTTAAAATCTGCTGCCGATTTATTTGTAGCTAGTGTAAATAATATTGGTGGCAAAGAAAATTTTGGTAGTGAAATAAATATTTCCAGTGATAAAAACTTTCTTGGTATTAATAAGTTTACATTTCCTCTGCGTTCCAAAGAATTTTATTTTACCTGTCTTAAGGTGGCTAAAACTCCGGAGAGCTTTCAGCCAGCCGTTGTGCGTAAATGGATTGGCTTGGCAGAGAGGGAAAGCCCGGAATATGCAGTTGCTGCTCTTCTTGAATTTGTTCCGAACGCAAAAACAAATCCATCGGCTTATCTACATACGATGTTGGAGAATGGGGTAAAACCTTCTCCAGCAAATGTGGAAGCGGCAAAACAGCTTTTGGAAGCCATTGGTAACATCAACAGGACGATAGGAGAGGAGATTTTGCCTAAAGATTGGATTCAGGCAACAGGTAAGTTTGGAATAAGAATTAAAATGGGAAATATACAGGAACTGACTTTCCAGCAAACAGCAATTATGGCGAAGTTGGAAAAATTTACAAGTCAATTATTGTAACTCAAACTTCGCAGATAAAAGAGAGGCTCTCGCAGCTTGAAAATGCAATAACGAGTAAGCTGTCAAGAGGCGTCTAAAAGTGAGCCACCATCGGCACCGAAAAGGGAGCCACTTCCTGCCCTTTTTCTATAGAGACGCAGCCGTAGTCTCACTCCAAAAAATCTCGGTAGAAGGTTACTGTAGATGCCGATATGGCTCATTTTTGTACGCCTATCAACACAGAGAGTATCAAAACGGAGAAAAGAGCCTGCCCAAAACGGAGTTGCTGGCTGCGATGATTCATTGATCCCAATACCTGGGAACCACTTCCCACAGCAAATATTTTTCCGCCTCTCTTCAATTTCTGGAACATAAACGGGTACAATTACTGTGGCATGTAACTTCAAGTGAGGCAGGTGACTTTTGTGATTGAAGGAAAAGACCTGGCTACAGGCGGAGATCAATTGAAGTATGGACTGATCGGTGGAGGTCCAGGCTCTTTTATTGCTGGCGTGCATCGGGCGGCCATCGACATGACGCGGGCTGCAGACTTGGTTGCAGGGTGCTTCTCGCGCAAAGCGGAAAAGAACAGGACGGCGGCTTCCAGCCTCGGCGTTGCTTTTGATCGAATTTATGCGTCATACAGCGAGATGGCCGAACGCGAGGCGGCACGTGAAGACGGGATCGATTTCGTCGTAGTCGCCACACCCAACAGCACTCATTACACCATGAGTCGTGCGTTTTTAGAGCAAGGTATCGACGTTTCCTGCGACAAACCTTTGTGCTTCACGGTGGACGAGGCTTTGGACCTGGTGCGCACAGCGCGGGACAAGGGGCTTTTTTTCATGGTGACCTACGCCTATACGGGCTATCCCCTCGTGCGTCATGCGCGCGAACTGGTACGGAGCGGACAACTGGGTGACGTTCGCGTCGTCATAGCGGAGTACCCGCAGGACTGGCTGGCGGACAGGGTCGAAGACCAGGGGAACGTGCAGGCCCAATGGCGGACCGATCCCGCTCAGGCGGGAATTTCCTGTTGCGTCGGCGACATCGGGACGCATGTCGAGAATATGGTACATTTCGTGACGGGGCTGGAGATCGAGAAAATCTCCGCTACGCTCACGACATTCGTCAAAGGACGCCCGCTGGAGGACAACGCGTTGATCGCGATTAAATACAAAGGCGGAGCAGTGGGGCATTATTGGCCGTCTCAGGTGGCTATTGGGCGCGAAAATGGCTTGGCATTTCGCGTCTACGGTACGGAGGCGTCGCTGGAGTGGGAACAGGAAACCCCGGATGTGCTGAAATTTACAAAAAAGGGCCACCCGTTGACGATTTTGACGCGCGGAGGCCCCGGCCTTGGACCTGAAGCCACCCGCTGGACGCGCCTGCCAGCGGGGCATCCGGATGGGCTTTTCGCCGCGTGGGCGAATATCTATGAGGCCTACTGCAACAGCCTGAAGAACAAAATTCGGAAGAAAACGTGCGACGAGCCGGAAGTCTTCCCCACGGTGGCAGACGGGGCGCGGGGCGTCAAGTTTGTGCACGACTGCGTAAAAAGCAACCGTGCTGATTCTGCTTGGGTCGACGCAGCAGCGCCTGTTTTGTAGATTTTCGGATTTTTCATGCGTAAAGAGAATGCCCGCTACGGTCTTTTTCTTAAATGTATAGACAGATTGACATTTGTATATGATTGTGTATTATGTCATTGAAAACAAACAGCGTATGAATCGTTTGTCAGGTTATTAAGCGAATCGGTGTTATGGCTCGCTTGCCGATGTAACGAAGGATTTGTATATATATTTTGGATGTGAATCTTATGAGTGGGAGCTTCGTGAAGTATCTTCAAATCGAAAAAGACATCAGGAACGATATCCTTCTGAAAAATTTGCGCCCGGATGATCGAATCATGACGGAAGAACAACTGTGCGAAAAATATGGCGTCAGCCGCATGACGGTCAATAAGGCCATATCCAATCTCGTGAACGGCGGTTATATATACCGCGTTCCGGGCAGGGGAAGTTTCGTGTGCAGGTTTCATGTCACCAAGCACGCCACTAAGGGGCAGAGTTTTACCGACGACATGCTCTCACTTGGTTTGCAACCGGGTTCCAAGCTCATCGACTACCGCGTGATAAAAGGAGAGAATGTCCCGGATGTGGCTTCAAAGCTGAACCTTTCAGCTTCCGACTTTATTCACTATTTCACGCGCCTTCGAACGGGCAATGATCTGCCGATCGCGATAAGCTACACGTACGTATCGGGCAAATGCGTTCCCGTCATAGATGTCAACTGGCTCGAGAAATCCTTTTACGAGTACGTGAAAAGCATCGGTCTGAGAATCAGCCACATGGAAGGAGAGATGACAGCCGTTCTGCCAACGGAAGAACAGAAGGGATACCTCGGCGTAAGGGACGAGGCCCTGCTTCTTAGCGCGCACAAAACCTGTCTCGTCGATGGACGTGTGATGGAGTACATCAGGACTTATTATGCGGGAAGCAGGTATTCGTACAGTTTTGTCGCCAGAATGCCTGATGCGGGAGGTGAGCCGCTTTCAACATGAGTCGCTGTTTATAAAGCACCTGTTATTGATGATTGAGTTCCTGTCGGGGGTGAATCTGGCCGGAAACACGAAAGCGGTGCGCGTTTCGGCTGGATTGACAGATTTTGAGGCTGATGAATTATTTGGGGTTGATGGATCATATGGAAAGGGGACAGAGAAGTGAAAAAATTTCGGATGGGGAAATATTTGCTTTTGTCGGTTACGGTACTGGCGTTTGTTTTTGCGTGCGCAGGTGAAACCCGGGCAGCGGAAGCGGCAAAACCCCGCTTTATCGTCACGCTTCCCGGAATGCTGGGTGACAAATCCTATAACGATTCCTGCAAGGCGGGTATTGACAAAGCAGTCGCCGAATTTGGGGTGGAGGTAAAAATTTTGCAGGCCGCCACGCCCGCCGATTTTGAATCGAACAACCTTGCGGCGGCCGAGGGGGGCTACGACCTGGTGATCATTCTTTCCGGTCAGCAAAAGCAAGCCGCGTCAAAGGTCATTCCTGAATACCCCGATCAGAAATTTGCCATCATTGACTTCAGCCTCCCGGATAATCCCAAAAACGTGTACTCTACGCTCTTTGCCCCCAACGAAGGATCGTTCCTGGCCGGAGCCGCGGCAGCCATGTTTACCACCCAAACGCAGATCGACGGAGTTAACCCCGAGAAGATCGTCGGCTGGATCTCCGGCATCGAAACGCCTCTCATCAACGATTTTTACGGCGGCTTCAAACAGGGTGTGGCCTATATCGACCCGGAAGTCAGGATCCTTCAGGCCTTCGCGGGCAGCTTCACCGATCCTCTGAAGGGAAAGGAACTGGCGCTCTCTCAGTACGAACAGGGAGCGGACATTATCATGAACGTGGCGTCAGCGACGGGTATCGGAATCTTGGATGCCGCCGCGGAGCAGAAAAAATTCGCCATCGGCGTCGATCTCAATCAGGACGATCTCAAGCCAGGGTATATCCTGACCTCCATGCTGAAAAATGTTGACATGGCAGCCTACCTCTTCATTGAATCTATCGTCAAAGGAACCTACGAGGGAGGGGGAAGGCTGTATCTGGACATTGCCAAAGGCGGCGTGGGCCTGACGGACTTCTCCACTTTCAGGGGCGTCTGGAAAGACAAATTCCCGCAGAAGATTGTGGAGCGCTGTCAGGAACTGGCCAGGGAGATTGCCGCGGGCAAAATCAGGGTCGACGAGTTCCCCGGGGTCCGCTAGGAACTGTCGGCAATTATCGAAGACAGATAAAAGTCGGTGCCTGAAAGCGTCGACTTTTGTTCATCGAATCAGGGAGCTGTCATGGAGTCTATCGTACAAATGCGGGATATTCACAAACAATTCCCTCACGTTAAAGCTGTCGACGGAGGAAACATAGATATTCGAACCGGAGAAATTCACGCCCTGATCGGAGAAAACGGCGCTGGGAAATCCACTCTCATGCGTCTTCTCTACGGTATGTATCCTCTCGACCGCGGAACGATAACCATCAGGGGAAAGTCTTTCTCCGCTCCCGGTTATGGTACGAAAGAAGCCATACGGATGGGCATTGGCATGGTCCACCAGGAATTTATGCTGGTAAACGAGCTCACCGTTCTTGAAAATGTCATTCTGGGGTTCGAACCAACCCTGCGCGGAGGACGACTGGATTTTGCGCGCGCAGCGGAGAGCATTGGCCGCTACATGGACGACTATGGACTCGAGGCGCCGCTCAACAGAGCGGTCAAAAACATATCGGTAGGGACAGCGCAGCGGGTCGAAATCATCAAGGCCCTCTATCGCGGTGCGGAGCTCCTAATTTTGGACGAACCCACGGCTGTTCTGACTCCTCAGGAGACGGAGCAGCTTTTTTCTATTTTGCGCGCCATGCGCGATGGAGGAAGGACGATCGTTTTCATTTCCCATAAACTGGGAGAAATCATGGAGATCGGCGATCGCATCACCGTCATGAGAGGGGGAAAGCACGTCGCGACCCTGAACAAGGAGGAGACAAATCCGGCGAAACTGGCCAATTTTATGGTGGGACGCGAAGTTCTGGTCGACACGACCCGCGTTCGCCCTGATTCTTCCGATGTGGCGTTCGAGGCAGAACACCTTTGGGTAGCGGCGGATCGCGAACTGTCGACTCTGAGGGACGTTTCCTTCAATATTCGCAGAGGCGAAGTTCTGGGCGTGGCCGGCGTAGACGGCAATGGTCAGTCGGAGCTGGTCGACGCCCTGACAGGATTGCGTGAAATTCAATCCGGAACGGTACGGCTCTTTGGCCGGGAGATCACGCATAAAAGCCCCGGCGCGATTCGTGGAATCGGACTCGGACATATACCTGAGGACCGAAACGTCAGAGGATTGAACAAAGAATTCAC
>JAITPZ010000182.1 GCA_031289165.1 Synergistaceae bacterium | reverse complement strand
AAAATGCTGATCGGCGGCTTCACCACGGTGACGATCGGTTCCGTCGTTCTGGCCGGCTACCTGGCCCAGGTCATCAGCACTCAATAATTTCGCGATAACACTCGAGAAGGAGTCATGCCGAGATGGTAGAAATGATAGATAAAATCAAAACTCTCGCGAAAAACGGCGAAAAGGAAATCATCGAGCTGCGTCGTCACTTTCACATGAACCCGGAGACATCGTGGAACGAGGTGGAAACGACGAAGCGCATCGCGGAAGAGCTCAAAAAAATCGGATGCGAAAACATTAAGGTGGGCTTCGGAGGGACGCAGTGCGGCGTCATCGCCGACATCGTCGGAGGTAAGCCGGGGAAATGCGTCGCCCTGCGCGCCGACATCGACGCTTTGCCCCTGAACGACGAAAAGGACGTCCCTTATAAGTCCAAAAAGGCCGGGGCCATGCACGCGTGCGGGCACGATTCCCACGCGGCCGCCCTCATCGGCGCGGTAAAAGTCCTGACGGCCCTGAAGGGCGAACTTAAGGGAAAGGTGCGCCTCCTGTTTCAGCCGGCCGAGGAGCACGGGATCCGTCCGGGAGCGAAGGCCCTGATCGACGGCGGCGCGCTGGAGGGAGCGAGCGCGGTGTTCGGCATCCACGTGATGTCCACCGTGTCCTCGGGAGTGCTGGAATATCGCTCCGGCCCTTTCATGGCGGGCGCCGACTCCTGGGAGACGACGATCGGCGGCAGGGGCGGTCACGGATCCGCCCCCGAGGGAGCCATCGACCCGACCATAGCGGCGTTTGAGATCGGCAACGCCATCCAGACCGTCATCTCCCGCGAGATATCCCCGCGGGACACCGCCGTCATCAGCGTCGGCGGAATGAAAACCTCCTCGTACGTATTCAACATCATCCCCGACCGTGTGGAGATGTGCGGAACCGTGCGCACCTTCCGACCGGAGGTTCAGGAGCGCGTGAGGGCCGCGATGACCCGTCTGTTCAAAACGCTCGGCGAGGCTTATCGCTGCAAAATCGACTTCAAATATACCCCGCTTCTCCCCTCGACCATCAACGACCCGGACATGACGACGCTGGCGAAGTCCGTGGCGGAGTCCGTTCTGGGGGCAAAGAACGTCAGGGAGTCCGAACTCGTGATGGGCTCGGAGGATTTCAGCCACTACGGAAAGGTCGTCCCCGCGGTGTTCGTGAACCTTGGGGTAGCCTCCGCGGAAAAGAAATCCGACATGCCCCATCACTCCCCGAAATTCGACGTCGACGAATCGGTCCTCTGGAACGCCACGGCCCTGCACGCCGCCTTCGCGTGGAAGTTCCTGGAAGAAAATTGAAGACGCTCCCTGTGGAAAAATTGTAAAAAGCAAACTTCACGGGTACAATAAAAGCCGGGAGGATAATCTTTCAGGAAGAGATTCCTGCGGGGATATCCTCCCGGTTTTTTTGCGAATCGCTGTCAGGCATGATCGGGGGAAAAGCGACATTCCATGAATATCGCCGTTTTCGACCTGGAAACGAACGGGATGAGGGGATCGTCCGTGCTGTCCGCATCCTCTCTGGTTTTCGACGCGAAAGGGGCTCTTCTGAGCCTCTTCAATCGCGTCTACGTTCCTCACGAACCCTACGATTCCCGGGCCGCGCGCATCCATGGACTCACTCCGGCACGGGTGGCGGCGTTGCGTCTCGCGATACCCGCGCCCCTCCACTTTCTGGAGGACTGGCCCGATTTGCTCAATCTGTGGGACGACTTCGACGTCGCGGGCGTCGTCGTCCACAACCTGGCGTTCGACACCGCCTTTCTGCCCGAATTTGCCCAGAGATTTTTCAAATGGTGGTGCTCCATGCGGGGGCTCACCGCCTACTGCGCCATCCCTGCGCGCCCCGGCAACGCCCGGGGACGCGGCGAAGGCCGGTTCAAGTGGCCCCGGCTGAGCGAGGCCGTGGACATTCTCTGCGAGGGGCCCCGGAGCATGGACGTCCCGGACGCGGCGGCGCGAATCGAGGGGGCCGTGAACGACCTTCACCCCCACATATCGCTTTGCGACTGTTTCGATCTGTATCGCGTCGTCGTTCGTGTCGCGTATCGCCACCCCGAACTTCTGAACTTCGCGCCTCACGTCATCCATTTTTGCCCCCCGAGTGAAGGAGAGCCCGTCGTTCAGGATTTTCAGACCCCGCCCCGGCGTGATCGATTTACCATCGGCATTTTGGAGTATGAACAGAAGCTGCGTTCTGTTATATAATCTAAAATAGTTTTTTTCATAACTTACAAAGATGCGAGCTGAAACAATGAACGACAGCGACCTTGAGAAGCGATCTCGAACAGATCCTGACTGCTGCGAAATTATGCGCACCGTTCTGGACAATATCCGGACGGCAATTTATGTCTCCGATTTTCAGACCCATGAAATTCTCTTCGCCAACAAATACCTGAAAGAAACCCTGGTGAAGGGCGGCGAGGACAACGCGGCCGCGGACATCGAGGGAAGGATTTGCTGGCAGACCGTTCAGAAAAACCAGAAGGGCCCCTGCTCCTTTTGCCCCAAACCCAAATTGCTGAACGAGGACGGAGTCCCCGGGGAGGGCAACACCTGCACGTGGGAGCACAAAAATACCCTCACGAAAAAATGGTTTCTCATAATGGATTCCGTGATCCAGTGGGTCGATGGGCGATCTGTGCATATGGAATCCGCCCGGGACATCTCCGACCTCAAGGAAAAGGAAAAAGAACTGAGACAAAAGACCTACGAACTGAAACAAAAGGCCCAGCAGCTGAGGGTAGCGGCGGCCACGGACCCTCTTACCGGCATATATAATCGCCAGATGGGCGGGATTCTCCTGGAGGAGGCGTGGAAGAGAGCCCAGCGGGCCAGGAGAAAATCGACGCTGTGCTTTCTGGATCTCGACGCGCTGAAGGAGATCAATGACACCTTCGGCCACGCCGAAGGGGATCGCGCCATCGTCGACTTCGTGGACATCGTCAGGAAGATCATACGCAGGGTAGATATCCTCTGCAGATGGGGCGGCGACGAGTTTATCCTGCTGTTGGAGGGATGTACGATGCAGGACTCCGAAGCGCTCACCATCCGGAGGATTCAGCGACACGTCGATACCTTCAACCAGAAGGCGGAAAGCGGGGATGAAAGTTTCCGGATCGCTTTCAGCTATGGCCTGCAGGAGATCGTGGAGCCCTTTTCTCTGGACCAGGTCATCGCTCTGGCCGACCAGAAAATGTACCGCCAGAAAATGGACAAAAAGCTCGTCCGCTGACATTTCCGGAACGGCGCATCGGAGACGGAAATCAAAAAAAGGAAGTCGAGACATTGGGCATCGAAGAGTATATCGCCGCTTACAGAGAAACCCTGAACGAATTCATCATCGACCGCATGACCAATCTCGTACGGACGCACACCGGGAACGGGAAGGAAGTTGCCGGCCTGTACGCGACACTTCGCGAGGCCTCCCTGGGCGCCAAGCACATTCGGGGCAGCCTGGTCAAACTGGGCTATGAAATCATCTCTCCGCAAAAAGCCGGCGACAGCCTGCTTCCTGTTGCCGCAGCCTGCGAGATCCTGCAAACCGCCCTGCTCTGTCACGACGACATCATCGACCGCAGTCCCCTGAGACGCGGAAAGCCCTCCATATGGCAGAAGATCGCCTCCGACTACGACGACCCGCACTACGGGCTTTCCCAGGCCACGATGCTCGGAGACTGCGCTCTGATTCTGGCAAACAGATTGATCGCGGGCAGTGAACTGGACGCGGATAAAAAAATTTCCCTTCTGCTGAAATTTCAGGAAATGCAGCTAAAGACCATAGACGGAGAGATACTGGACGTGTTTATGGGCAAGACCAAATCTTACCGGGACAGGCCCGCGATCCTGAACATTTCGAGGCTGAAGACGGCGTGGTACACCATCGTCGGACCGCTGCAGCTGGGGGCGCTGGCGGCGGGAGCGGGCGCGGACGCGCTGGAACAGATGGAAAAATTCGGGATGTCCCTCGGGATCGCCTTCCAGATTCGGGACGACATTCTGGGAATTCAGGCCTCCGAGCGGGAGACGGGAAAAAGCAACACCTCGGATATCACGGAGGGCAAGGTAACGCTGCTGATTCACTACGCGCTGAAAAATGGAACTCCCCGGCAGATCGAGCGAATCGACAAAATTTACGGAGCGGCGAGCATTTCCGAAGAGGAACGGCTGGAGATCAGCGAGATTTTTCGGGACTCGAAAGCGTTCGAGGACAGCGCGAAAATGGCGGAAGAATATCTGAACGACGCCCGGCAATACGTGGGGAAAATCACCACGAGCCCCGAAAAGGCGGAAATGCTTCTTCAGTTGAGCGACCTGGTGTTTTTAAGAAAGCGCTGAAATTCAGGAGGCTATGCCCTCTGTCAGTCCGCGGGGTATTTTGTTTTCTCCGCCTTCTCGTCCGTTTTTTCTTCAATGCGGGTGACCAGAACCTGGTCGATTTTGTAGCTGTCGATATCCATCACCTCGAATTTATAGCCGCCGAAGTTCACAAAATCCGTGCGACGGGGAATCCGGCGCAGCATACAGGTCAGGAAGCCCCCGATGGTCTCGTAATTTTCCGCTTCAGGAAACTCCTCGATGCCAAAAACGCTCATCACGTCGTCGATGGGGGTGCCCCCCTCAATCAGCCATGAATGGTCGTCACGCTTCATGATCTGCTCTTCCTGCCCCACCAGATTTCCCATCAGCATCGCCATGATGTCTTTCAGGGAGATAATTCCCACCACCAGGGCGTACTCGTTCAGCACGACGGCAAGGTCCTCGCTCGAGCCTCTGAACTGATCCATCGCCTCGGCCAGCGTCAGGGTGTCGGGAATCATCATGGGAGGGCTCACCTGCAGTCCATCTCCCAGCGTCAGGCTTTGCCCCTTCAGAAGCCGCTCCAGCAGGTCCTTGGAGTCCACATAACCCTTCACATGGTCGATGCCCCCGTCGCAGACGAGGTAGGTGGAATGGGGCTCTTCCGAGATTTTGGCCTTGATGCCGTCCTCGCTCTCCTTCAGGTCGAAATACACGATATTTTCCCTCGTGGTCATGGCCGAGGGGACGGCGCGCGAGTCCAGCTCAAAGACGTTGCCGATCAGTTCCCTTTCCTGACTGCGCAGCAACCCCGCCAGAGTCCCCGCCTCCATGACCGCGTAGATGTCGTCGGACGTGATCTCCTCGTTTCGCTTTTCCGGCATGCCCAGGACGCCAAAAATAAAACTGGCCAGGGCGTTGAAACTTCTGGAGAAGGGACTGAACAGAAGGATCAGCTTCTTCATCGGTCCGATCACGCGCAGGGCGACCACCTCAGGCGAGGTCATGGCGATGCGCTTGGGCATCAGGTCCGCGAAGAGAACAAATGCCGCCGTCACAAAGGTAAATGACATGACGGAGGCGATGCGCCCCGCCATGGACGGCGAAACGAAGGAAGGGAAGAGAGAGGCCAGCGGCGGGGAGAGAAAGGAATCCCCCACGATGCCCGCGAGTATCGCGATTCCATTCAGGCCGATCTGCACCGTCGTAAAAAACATTCCCGGCTGCTCCTGAAAGGACAGAATCTGAGAGGCCAGAGTCTTTCCCTCGTCCGCCAAAACCTTCAGCTTCACCCTCCGCGAGGCCGCCAGAGAAATTTCCGATATGGCAAAAAAGGAACTCGCCACGATCAGAAAAACAATGATTAAAATTCCGTTGAGCATGATGCTTACCTCCCGGCAAAAACCGTTTGTCGCGTTTTACAGCAAATTAAAATCAAAGGCCTGAAGTTAGAATAGTTAAAAGCCAGCGATATTATAATCGGAGTGTCATTAACTCCCTGTTGAACGCAATCTGATATTACAACCGTTGAATTAGTGTAACACAAAATTCCATTCCTCAAATCGCCGTTCCTGCCGGCTCATCCGCGCCGAAGGCGGGAGGCCCCGCGTAAAACATTCGTTCTGAAAATATTCCGTTCCGGAATAAAGACATCCTGCTTATGGACCGGATGGAACTCCTGCGTTATTATCGTGGAGATCGCTTCGGCCGATTTTGAACCCATCGGAGCGCATTCGGCGTTTATGTCCGCCGTCGGGCATCGTTGCCCGGTCGGCCATATTTATTTTCAATAACTACTTCAACGGGGTGAGATTTTGTCGGATCAGAAAGAAAAACGGCGAATGACTACGACGGAGGTTAAAAAACTTTCGAAGGACGCGACATTCTACGTATTGGGCGTGGTTTCCCGCTTCGTGCAGCGCAGGGACAAAAACGACCGTCCCTTCTGGGACATTGCCGTCATGGACAGCGAGGGGCAGATCGAGGGCAAGGTCTGGGGAAACTCCGAATGGTGGGATATCCGGGGAGACCTCAGGTACAAAACGGACCCCGTCGAGGACGAGAACTTCAGCAATCTGGAGGGACGGACCGTCGGGCTCCAGGGGAAGGTCGTGGAGTTCCGCGACCAGAATCAGTTCAACTTCAACGCCGTGTATTACGTGGATCAGGAGAAATATCCGCCTCACGGCTTCGTCAGGCGCTCGCCCTTCCCCGCGGACAGGATGGAACGGGATTTTCGGGAACTCATTGCCGCCTGCGGAGAGCCGATAAGGAAATTTCTGGAGCATCTGTTCTTCGAACAAAACATATGGCGGGACTACAGTACCTGCCCCGCCGCTGTTTCGCTGCACCACGCCTACGTCGGCGGCCTGCTGGAGCATTCCCTGACGGCCACGCAGTCGGCGGTCGCCGTCGCCCGCAGTTACGTGGAGGAAGGGTTCGCCGTGGACGTGGACCTCGTGATCGCGGGGGGCCTTCTGCACGATCTGGGCAAGCTGGAATCCTACCGCCTTGCCCCCGCGCCCGAGGTGACGCTGGAGGGCAACGTCGTCGATCACATCGTGCTGGGATACCGCCGTTTCATGAACCTCGCGGAGGAATACGGGCTCGACCGCAAAACGGCCCTCGCGCTGGGGCACATTCTGGTCAGCCACCACGGCAGCCGGGAGTTCGGCTCGCCCGTGCTGCCCGCGACCCCCGAGGCGCTGATCGTCTCCATCGCCGACGACCTCGACTTCAAGCTCTACTGCTGGAGAGAGCAGACGGCGCAGCTGGAGGGCGGGAGGGAAATTACCGACTACGTGCCCACGCTGCAGCGGCGCTTCTGGAAATCTCCCAGGAAGGACGCTTCCGGAGCAAAAATCCCCGGGGAAGAAAACGAGGCGTAAAACCGGAACCATGAGCTGTAAGGTCATCATTACGCGGGATCACGAGGGACGCAGGCTGGATCGGACTGTTCGCTCGATATGGCCCGCGTTGCCGTTGTCCGCCATCATGCGGAGCCTGCGCAGGGGCGAGGTTCGTCTCGACGCCGTGAGGGCCAGGGAGGCGGGGACGCGCGTACACGCGGGACAGGAGCTTTTCGTTCCCTGGGAGGAACCCGAAAACGACGCGCGGGTTTACGTCCGGGGGACGGTCCCCGTAATCTGGAAGGGCCTGGGCGCGCTCGTGGTCGACAAGCCGGCGGACCTCTTGGTGCAGCCGGACGTAAAGGACGGCGACAGCGTCATCACTCGCGTGTGGGCGATGTTCGGCCGCGGAGGGTTGGGGTTTTCCCCTGCGGCGGTCCACCGCCTGGACCGCAACACGACCGGCGTTCTGGTCGTCGCGCTCTCCGGCGAGGCCCTGCGCGAGCTGGAGCGCCTCTTTAAGGAAAGACTCGTGGAGAAGCGCTACCTCGCCCTGGTCGTGGGCGAACTCCCCCAAAAGGGCCAGGTCGATGCGCCCCTCCTGAAGGATGAGGTCAACAACCTGGTGCGCGTCTCCGGCGACGGCAAAACAGCCCGCACGCGTTATCGCAGGCTGGCCGCGGGCGGGGGGCTCTCCCTTGCGTCCATCGAACTCCTGACGGGCCGCACCCACCAGGCGCGGGTACACATGGCCCATATCGGCCATCCGATCCTCGGGGACAGAAAATACGGAGACATCGAAACAAACCGCCTCCGCAAGGCCGAAGCGCGCCGCCCCCTGCTTCACGCTCACGAGCTGGGCTTTCCCGAAAACCTCTCCGGCCCCCTGTCCGAGCTTGCAGGAAAGACCTTTCGCGCAGACCTGCCAATAGATATGAAGATGATCATCGACAGGCAGGGCTGGACGGCGGAACTGTGACGGGAGGGAAATAAAAAACAAAACTCCGGCGAGGTCGAACTCCCCGCCGGTCGATTCTGCTATTCATTATCCGAATTCAGCGTTCTTCCATAAAACAAAATGCCACTCAGTACACGAACTCCTTCACGCTGTCGAGGGCGGCGCCCATGGAGCAGTCGGTGTTCGGGTCGCACACGATG
>JAITPZ010000058.1 GCA_031289165.1 Synergistaceae bacterium | reverse complement strand
GAGATGCTGGAGATCGTCATGACCGAGGGGCACGAGCTGCTGAACCTTCCCCTGTCGGGGCTCGGTCTGCCCAGGGGCGTGCTGGTGGCCCTTGTGGAGCGGAAGAAGGAGGTCTTTGTCCCCGACGGAATGACGCGCCTGCAGCCGGGGGACCACGTGATTCTGTTCGCCTCCACTCCCCGGATGCGTGAGGCGGCGGAGCGGTTCGGGGGGGTCTGATTTTGAGACTGCGTCTTGTCGCACGGGTTCTTTCGCTGGTGTCGCTGGTCGTCTCGCTCTTCATGATCTTTCCCATGATCCTGAGCGTGATCGACGGGGGCGTGGATCTGCACGCGTTCGCCTCCTCGCTGGCCTGCGGGCTGACGATCAGCTTCGCGCTGTTCAGGGCGGGGGCGGAGAGGACGGACTACGAGGAGCTCGGCATCCGCGAGGCCTTCGCCGTCGTCGGCCTGTCCTGGGTGATCGCCACGGCCGTCGGGGCGCTGCCTTACGTGCTCACCGACGTTCTGGGGAGCTACACGGACGCCTTTTTCGAGACCATGTCGGGCTTCACGACGACGGGCTCCACGGTCATCACCGACATCGAGGCCGCCTCGCGCCCGCTGCTTCTCTGGCGCGCCATGACCCACTGGCTGGGGGGAATGGGCATCATCGTACTCAGTCTCGCCGTGCTGCCCTTCCTGGGCGTTGGGGGAATGGAGCTCTACAAGGCCGAGGTCCCCGGACCCACGCCGGAAAAGCTGACTCCCCGCGTGCAGCAGACGGCCCTGTTTCTCTGGTTCGTCTACATGTTGCTGACGTTCCTGGAGACGGTGTTTCTGATGCTGGGGGGAGTGGACTTTTTCGACGCCCTCGCCCACGCCTTCAGCACCATATCGACGGGGGGATTTTCGACCAAAAACACCTCCGTGGCCTGGTTCGGGAGCGCCTGGGTGGAGTGGGTCATCACGTTTTTCATGGTTGCCTCGGGCGTCAATTTTTCGCTGCACTTTCTGTTTTTGACGGGCTTCTGGCGAAGGGCGGGGCGTGACGACGAATTTCGCGCCTACCTTTGGCTTTTTGTCGGAGTGACCGCCGTGATCGCCGTGGTGCTTTGGACTGGCGAGTTTTACCCCGGTCCGGAGCATTCGGTGCGCGCGGCCGCGTTTCAGGTGGCGAGCTTCATGACGACGACCGGCTTCGTCTCGGAGAACTACATTCTGTGGCCTTATTTCACGCAGTTTCTGCTGTTGCTCATGGCGTTTATCGGAAGCTGCGCGGGTTCGACCGGCGGCGGTCTGAAGGTTGTCCGTCTGCTGGTGCTGGGGCGCACGATCCGGGTGGTCTGCGGGAACCTTCTGCACCCCCGCGCCGTCCTGCACACGCGGGTGAACGGCGTGGTGGTCTCGCCGCAGGCCCGCGACGGCGTGCTGGCGTTTTTCACGCTTTATATGGGGATTCTGACCGCCGCCTCTCTGTCCGTGACCGTGCTGGGCGACGACAGGCTGGACGTGCCGACGGCGCTTTCCGGCGTGATAGCGAGCCTCGCCAACCTCGGTCCGGGTCTGGGGAAGTTCGGGGGCATCGAGAACTACGCGTGGCTGCCCGCCGGGGTCAAGTGGGTCCTGTGCTTCTGTATGCTGGCCGGCCGTCTGGAGCTTTACGCCGTAATCCTGCTGTTCCTGCCGGGCACCTGGAAACGGTAAACAAAAAAAATAAAGGGGTACAGGGGTCCGCGACCCCTGTCGAGGTTCGGGGCGGAGCCCCGGGGTTTTGTTCTGCTCCGGGTTTCATTCTCAGTTTGCGGACGCTGAAAAAACTCAGAAAAACTCCTGAGTTATAATACAGAGATAAAGAACGCTGCTTTTGATATTGGCATACTCGCAGCCGATCTGCTTAAACCCGTCTGATTGAGGTGAAATGCGTAATGGAAGCAAGCGAACGTGATGAAACGAGGGACGCCGGGTCGCGCGTGAAAGAGGCGCGAAGCGGGGAAGAAGCCCCTGATTCGGAACTGCGGAGCCCGGACGCGCAGGATTCGGAAGCGTACAGGGCGAAGCAGAAGAACGCGGCGAAGCCGCGCGGATGGAAGTCCCTCGAGGACAGGAAGCAGCCTCCGCGCAAACCGGACGGCGCGGGGGTTCTGGGGGTGGCCTCCTTCCTCTGCGGCGCCGCCGTCATGGTGCTGGAGATGGCGGGATCTCGCGTCATCGCTCCCTACATGGGGACGTCGCTGATCGTCTGGACGTCGCTGATCGGCATTATCATGGCGAGCCTCAGCGCGGGTTACTGGCTTGGGGGCGTCGCGGCGGACCTGCGTCCCGAGCGGAAGCTGCTGGCCCGCATCATTTTGCTGTCGGCCCTCTTCACGGCCCTGATGGCGCTCGTGGCGAACCCTCTGCTGTCGTTTCTGTCCTCCGCGTTCGACAGCCTCTACGTCTCCTCCGTCCTGGCGGCCCTGTTTCTCTTCACGATTCCCGGCCTGCTGCTGGGCATGGTGTCGCCCTTCATCGTGCGACTGGCCATGAAGGACGTCGGGACGTCGGGCACGATCGTGGGGCGTTTTTCCGCGCTCTCCTCGGCGGGCAGCATTTTCGGGACGTTTCTCGGCGGGTTCGTGCTCATCTCGTTTTTCTCCTCCGGGACCATCCTGCTTCTCGTCGCCGCCACCCTGGCCTTCACGGCGCTGCTGATCTACCGGACCGTGTGGAAGAAGGCCGCGCTCCTCGTCGTCGTTCTTCTCGCCGGCTCCGTCGCCACGGAGGTTTGGGGGATGCCCTGGCGGCTGGTGGGCGAGCATATCGAGACGCCCTACAACCACATCTGGATCGTCGAGAGTCAGCGAGCCTCGGACCGCCGCGTGCGCATTATGATGACCGACCCCGAGGGGGCTCAGTCCGTCATGTACACGAACAACCCGACGGAGCTGGTCAGCGATTACACGAAGTTCTACGACCTGGCGTTCCACTACAATCCCGGCGCTAAGAAGGTTCTGATGCTGGGCGGCGGGGGTTACTGCGTTCCGCGCCACGTGATGGAGGAGCATCCCGACATCGTCATGGACGTGGTGGAGATCGACCCCGGCGTCACGTCGGCGGCGCGCCGGTATTTTCATCTTCCGAAGAACCTTACCGGCCTGTCCGTTCATCACGAGGACGCGCGCATTTTTTTGAACCGCGCGGCGGCGGACCCGCAGCGGCGCGAGACGTACGACGCGGTTTTCGCGGACGTTTTCGGCGCGTCGTACTCCATCCCCTTCCACCTGGCGACGGTCGAAGCCGCGCGGGCGATGTACGACATGCTGACGCCCGGCGGGGTGCTGATCTCGAACGTGATCTCGTCGCTGGAGGGCCCGAGGAGCCTCGTTTTTCAGGGCATCTACGCCTCGCTCTCCTCGGTTTTTCCGCGCCTCCTGATCTTCCCCGCCACGCGCGCGGAGCCGGAGTTTCGCACGTCCCGGCAGAACATCATGATCGTGGCCTTCAGGTCGCCCGAGGATCTGCCCGTCGTCTCCCCCTGGGACCCCCGGACGTCGGAGCTTCTGGCGCATCGTTGGACGCGTCCCTGGAGTCCCTCGGTCCCGCCCTTCACCGACGCCTTCGCCCCCGTGGAGCGCTACTCGCTGATGCAGTAACCCCCCTGTCAGGGGCTTAAAAGGAGGTTTTTCGATGAGGAAATTTTTGTTGGGAGTCGTATTTGCGGTTTTCGTTTTCCTGTCGGGGCCGGCGGGCCTTGAAACGACCGCGGCCCGGGCGGGGGAGGCCCCGATCGTGGCGCTGGCTCTGCCGACTCAGCAGGAGGAGCGCTGGGTCCGCGACATGGAGGCGATGATGGAGGCCGCGGAGGCCGTGGGCATCGACCTGCGCGTCCAGATAGCGCGCAACGATCAGATGCAGCAGAACGCCCATATCGAGGGATTTCTGAACGACGGAGCCGTCGTGCTGATCGTCGCCCCGCACGACGCGGAGGCCGCCGCGCCGGCACTGAAGAAGGCGGGGGAGAAGGGCGTGAAGGTGATCGCCTATGACCGTATGCTCGAGGGTCCGGACGTCGACGTGTACCTGTCCTTCGACAACGTCAGGATCGGGGAGATGCAGGGCGAGTACATCACGAGCCTGGTTCCGAAGGGCAGCTACGTCCTGATGAGCGGCGCGCCCACCGACAACAACGCCGCCCTGTTCAAGGAGGGGGCCATGCGCTTCATTCAGCCTCTGATCGACAGGGGCGACATCCGGGTCATTCTGGATCAGGCCGTCATCAACTGGCAGCCCACCAACGCGCGCAAGATCACGGAGAACGCGCTCGAGCTCGAAGGCGGCAGGATCGACGCGATCCTCGCCCCCAACGACGGCACGGCCAGCGGCGCCATCGCGGCCCTGGAGGCCAGGGGGCTCGCCGGAAAGGTTCCCGTGACGGGCATGGACGCCGAGCTTGCGGCGGCCCAGCGCGTCGTCAGGGGAACTCAGAGCTTCACGATCTTCAAGGACACCCGCGAGCTGGGCAAAAAGGCCATCGAGATCGCGTTCCTGATGACGAAGGGCGAGGACTGGACGCCCCTGACGGGCGGCGCGACGATGAAGAACGACGTGAAGGACGTCCCCTCCGTCCTGCTGTCCGCCCATATCGTGGACAAAGAGAACGTCGATGCCGTCCTCATCGAAAGCGGCTACCTCAGAAGCGAGGACGTGTACAACAAGTAGAAGCCCGGCGTCCGTTTCCGTTATTTTCTCGGAATCAGGGGGATGTACTTTATGAGGTCCCTCAGACCGACCCCGCGCTCCTCCGGCTCATCCGGGGTAGAGGTATACGTTGGGCTGGGGGCCGGTTTCTTGTACAGAGCGATAAGAGCTTTCTTCGCTTCTTCATGTCCTCCCTCGGCGGCCTTACGATACCAATAGTCGGCCTGACTGAGATCTATAAGCAGACCCTCATTCCCGCACTGGTACAGCCAGCCGAGCACATATTGCGCCTGCGTGTCTCCCGCGTCGGCGTCTCTGCGATAACTCTCGGCGGCTTTACGATACCAATAGTCGGACTGACTCTTGTCCTCAGGGATGCGGAGGCCGGTATTCCCAAATCTGTACAAGTGCCCCAAATGCCGTTGCGTCTGCTTGTCTCCCGCGTCGGCGTCTCTGCGATAACTCTCGGCGGCTTTACGATACCAATAGTCGGACTGACTCTTGTCCTTACGTACAGCTATTCCATGTTCGTACCAGCCGCCGAGCAAGTCTTGCGCACCCGCATCCCCCATCTCGGCAGCCTGGGAATAATAACCGAAGGCCGTTTTGTCGTCTTGCCTCTCATAAGCCTGATATCCCTGCTCGTAAAGCGCCTTCGCTTTCGCACGGGTGGCGGCGGCCGTCGCGGTGCTGCCCCCGCTCTGGGTGGCGGCGGTGGTTGTCGGGGTGGAGGCGGTCCGCGCGGCGGCGCTTCCGCTCCGGGCGGAAGCGGATGTCGAGGTCTCCACGGTGCCGACTCCGTCCGAGTTATAATGAAATGTTATGCTCCCCTGCCAGTCTGACGGGGAACCGCCCATGCGGATG
>JAITPZ010000172.1 GCA_031289165.1 Synergistaceae bacterium | reverse complement strand
CGCCGTCTATTTTCCCACGACAAACAGCAGCGTTCCGGAGGGATATTCGGCTTTGTACTCGCCCGCCTCGCCGGGGATCATCTTTCCCAGAGCGCCCGTCAGGAAGTACTGGTCGGCCTCGATCTTTCCGCCGTGCGCCAGAACGTCGTTGACCAGCCACAGGAGCGTCTTCCACTGGCTGCCCAGCGCGTCCGAGCCCTTCCCCTCGTTGACGACGGTTCCGTCGCGCGTCAGGACGACGTTCATCGCGTCGAGGTCAGCGTCCAGCGGCTGCGCCTGTCCGATGATGAACGCCCTGCTGCCGATGAGAGCCGCGGTCAGATCGAAGAAACCGAGACGCGACATGTCCGTGAACCGGACCTGCGGAACCTCGATGGCGGGATGCACGCTCTTTATCAGGGTTTTGAGCTCCGCCTCGTCCTTCACCGGCGCCGTGATCGGGGCGGCCGTCCTGAAGGCGAACTCGGTCTCCAGCATGACGCCGCCGAAGGGCTCGACCTTCACGGGCGTCGCCGGATCGGTCACCTCCAAAAATCCGCTTTTGAAAAGCGGCGCGCTCGCGGGGCTGGTCGAGCCGAATCTCTTCATCTGAGCCTCGGCGGTCAGGCCTCCCTTGTAGCCGACGATAACGTCGCCCCTCTCCGCCATCAGCTTTTTGGCCAGCAGGGCCTGAGCCTGGTAAGCGTTGGCCGCCGTTTTGTCCCCGTCCGGCAGGTCGGCCAGAGGAAACGGCTCGTCGGCCTTCATGGCCCGATAAATGGCCTCGCTCACTCCGACGGCGTCGAACGCGGCAAACGCCGCACCCGTCGAAAGCGCAACGGCAAAACAGCACAGCAGAAGTTTCCCCATCAATCCACGACGCATGTTCATAAAAACCCCTCCTTTAAATTATGGAACCAACGGGACTCTCCGGCCCCTCGCTAAAAGACCTCACCAGGGGTCGTGGACCCCTGGACCCCGATTATCAGGGGATTTTTTTAAATTTTAAAAATTCTCGTTTCGCGCCGCACTCTGCCCGCTCAGTCCGGCGTGGCCGGCCGGCGTTCTTTATGCGCGTCTTTCAGGTATCCCGAAAGCCCCTTCACGCTGTTGCGGATGAAGATGCGCTCCCTCTCCAGCAGGTCCTCCGGCAGGCGCGCGGCGCCCGAAGGACCCGCGCTCAGAAGGGGATCGCGCGCGAGCAGATGGCCGACGATCTCCTCCCCGGACCGGTCCCGCATCTCCTCGATGATCGAAAGCCATGAATCGAGCTGCTCCTCCGCCAGGGCGATCATTCGCAGCGGCTGCCGGGCGGCGCCGTAGTGGGAGTAACAGATCAGCTCGTTCCCTTCCAGATTTTGTCTGATTTTGCGCAGCGACTCTCGCGCCGCCGTCCCGTCGAACGGAGGCGGCGTCGTCGGGCGCAGCCACGGGTGTGTCGTCGGCCCTGAATTGGGCGCCGACTCGAGAGGAAGGTGGAGTCCGGCGGCCTCGCCCACGAAGAAAAGCCGCTCGTCACGGAACGGGACGATGAAGGAGAGGTGATGGGGGGCGTGTCCCGGCGTTTCGAGGACCGTAACGCCCTCGGCCCCGTCGTCGTCCAGCAGGGACGCGGGCGGGAGCGGCGCGGGCTTGCCGTACATCCCGGCGATCTCCCCCAGAGTAGCGAGGGCGGACCTCCAGAGCCGTTCCGGGTCCAGCAGGTGCCTCCTGCCCCTCGGGTGAACCAGAACCTTCGCGTCGGGGAAAACCTGACAGAACTGTCCCATGCCCCCGGAATGATCCGGGTGAATGTGGGTCAGCAGCACCAGATCGACGCCGTCGGTGATTTCGGAGAGCCGTTCGACGAGCAGGGGGATGGTGTTCGCCGGACCGGGATCGACCAGAATCCTGCGTCCGAGGGGGTCCACGAAAAACCAGGACGAAATGAAACGCCGGAATCCCGTCATCGGCTGGGGAAGGTCCAGCAGGTTCAGGCCCTCGGGCAGCAGCGCCCGGTTTTCCTCGTCCCTCATTCCTCGATCACGACCTTCATGTTTTTGGCGGCGAACTGTTTCAGCTCCTCCAGGTCCTCGTTCTGCATACGAATGCAGCCCTCGGACACCATGGTCCCTATGGAATCAGGGGCGTGCGTCCCATGAATGCCGATTCCCTTCCATTTCATGCGCAGACGAATGAACCAGGGGCCATAGGCGCTGCGTATCATTCCCTTGCCATCTCGAAAATCATGGGACCAGGTCCTGGCGTCCTCGATGGACTGAACGCTGAAAATGCCCTCCGGCGTCCGATTGTCGCCGCTCCGCTGCTTGTCGCCCGTGTTTCTCCCGATAGCGACCCTGAAGGCGAGCTCGACGCTGGCCCCGCGGTACAGGTAGAGGCTGTAATTTTGCTTGCTGATGCGTATCCAGTACTCGCCGCCGCTCAGGGCGAGCCCCTCGGGAAGGGGGCCGGGAGGGGGGGCGGGTTTGGTCAGGTCGGGGGGCTCCACGTCGGTGGAACCCGCCTCGGCGGGAATGGGCACGTCGGGCGATTCGAGCGGCGGCATGCCCGTTTCCCGAATCTCCGGCCTGGTCCGCGCCTCACGCGGCAATTCCGGCGATTCTCTGGGAGAGAAGGAGTTGACGCCCCAGGAAATGCCAAGGGTCAGGACGGCCACGATGACGAGGACCCGCGTCAGAGGGTGGAGGCGGCGTTTGCGAACCCACTTCCCCTGACCTTTGTCGACCCACGTCTCCTCGATGCGAAACAACCCCGCCAGCCAGCTCAGGAAGGATTTCATTCAAATTCGCATCTCAATTCAAATTCACATTTACATCTCATTCGAACTCACATCCTGTTTTTATTCATACCTGGGGCCGTCGCGGTCGAGCTTCAGGGCGTTCTTCGCCGGCTCGACCCCCTCGGAATCGATTCTGCCGGCCAGAGAAACGCAGACGTCCTGCAGCTTTCTCTTATCCCCGAAGATCAGGAGGGTATCCCCGGGCTCCAGCGCTGTGTGCCCCTTGGGGATGAGAAAACTGTTCCCGCGATGAATCAGGAGGATCGTGACGCCGTCCGGAACGTTCAGCTCGTGGACCCTGCGGCCCACGGCGTGGGAATCGGGCAGAAGGTCCACCTCGCGCGTCTCGTTCGTTCCGCCCTGCGGCGTCCTGTCGAACTCCAGCGGATAACGCGGCGCGACGCGGAGCGGCGTGTACACCCCCAGCAATCGGGCCATCGAGGTCAGGGTTTTCCCCTGAAGAAACACGGAGGTGATGGCGACGAAAAAGACGATGTTGAAGATGCGGCTCGCGTGGGGGTAGTTGTCGAGAAGCGGGTAGGTGGCGAGGATGATCGGAACCGCGCCGCGAAGCCCCGTCCAGGCGATGAAAAGCTGCTCGCGAAGGCTGAAACCGCTGCCGAGGAGAGAGATAAAGACGGCGAAGGGACGCGCGACGAGTATCAGGCAGAAGGAGGTGAGCAACCCCGGCGCCAGAACGGAGGTGGCCAGAAGATCGTCCGGGTTGACCAGAAGCCCGAGCACCAGGAACATGCTGATCTGCATCAGCCAGGCGAATCCCTCGTGAAATTTGGCGAGGGCCCGCTTGTAGAGGTAGTCGCCGTCCGCGAGGACCATGCCGCAGAGATAGACGGCCAGGTATCCGTTGCCCCTTATGGCCTCGGTGAGGCCGAACGTGAAGAGCACGATGCTGATGCCGAGGACGGGATAGAGCGCCTCGTTCTCCATTCTCGTGCGCCGCATCAGGAAACAGATGACGTGTCCCATCGTGAAGCCGGCCAGCCCCCCGAGGAGCATCTGACGCACGAAGGACGCGAACATGCCGGAAAGGGGTTCGCCGGGGGCCATGATCCACTGGAGCGTCGCCACGGTCAGAAATACCGCCATGGGGTCGTTGCTTCCCGACTCGAATTCGAGCAGGGGCTTGAGCGTCCCCTTCAAACCGCATTTCTGCGAGCGCAGGATCGTGAACACCGCGGCGGCGTCGGTCGACGAGACGATGGAGCCCACCAGCATTCCGTCCGCGAACGAGAAGCCCACGAACTGCCACAGGAGGACCGCCGTGCCGATCGCGGTCAGGAACACCCCGACCGTGGCGAGAACCATACCCCTCGGCACGATGGGACTCACCTCCGGCCAGTGCGTGTCCAGTCCGCCGGAGAAGAGGATGAAGGCCAGCGCGATGGATCCGATGGTGTTGGCGAGCCTGGCGTCGTTGAATACCAGGCCGCCGGGACCGTCGCTGCCCGACAGCATCGCGACCACAAGGAACAGAATCAGGGCCGGGATCTTCGTCTTTTCCGAGATGCGCCCCGCGATCAGGCTGAGAAAAAAAAGGATCCCCGTTATCAGCCAGGGATTGAGATGCTCGAACATGTTCTCACCCGCTTAATTCGTTACTTTTGAAACGACACCACCGTCACGCCGTAGCCGCCCTCGCCCGCCTCGCCCAGGCGGTACTCGGAGACGTACTTCAGCCTCGCGCAGAGCGCGTGAACCTCGCGGCGGAGAATTCCCTCCCCGCGTCCGTGAATGATCAGGACGCTCGTGTAGCCCGCCCTGTAGGCTCTGTCGAGGTATCCGCCCGTCAGGGGCAGCGCCTCGTCCACGTTCATCCCCCGAATCATCAGGGATGAGGGAACACTTTCACGTCTCATTATAGAAGAGGTGTCAACGGGCGGAATTGCGACCTTCGCCGCCTTCTGCGTCTGCACGAGCTGGTCCGCGGCCACCTCCAGGCGCATGGGGCCGGCGACGAGCATGGCCTTTCCGTTTTTGACGGACTCGATGACGCCGACCACGCTGCTGCCGGCCACCTGGACCGTCGCGCCCTCCTTCGGGACGAAGGTCTCCGGCCTGCTCTCCAGCTCCCGCCGGACCCTTCCGGCGTGACGGGATTCGAGTCCCCTGCGGATCTTCTGCACGTTCTGACGCCCCAGGTTGAACTCCTTTTGGGCGGCCGATTTTGCCGCCTCCTCCAGCCCCTTTATCAGGTCGCGCGACGTCGCCTCCGCCCGGGTGACGATCTCGGAGGCCCGTCGGTCCGCCGTTTCGATGATTTTGCCCCTTCGAAAATCAATTTCCGCTAGGCGGTCCTCGTACAGCTTTTTCAGCCGCGCCATCTCCGCGCGCTCGACCTCGAAGCGACGTTCTTCCCTGTTCAGCGACGTCCGGCGCTCATTCAGCTCTCCCATCAGGTCCTCGGCGGAGACCTCCCGCGCCTTCAGCGACGATCGCGCGCGCTCCAGAACGGCCTCCGGCATCCCCCACCGCTGGGCGATCAGCAGGGCGTTGCTCTTTCCCGGCACCCCCATCAGAAGCCGATAGGTCGGAGCGAGCCTCTCGATGTCGAACTCCATGCTGGCGGTCTCGACGGAGGGCGTGGTCAGGGCGTACTGCTTTATGGGGTTATGGTGCGTCGTCGCCAGCGTCAGCACGTGAGCGTTCCTCAGGGTCTCCAGAATGGCGATGCCTAGCGCCGCCCCCTCGTGGGGGTCGGTGCCGGCCCCAAGCTCGTCCAGCAGCACCAGAGACCTGTGATCGGCCGTTTTTAGAATCGCGACGATATTTTTCAGGTGGGCGCTGAAGGTGGAGAGGTTCTGCTCGATGCTCTGCTCGTCGCCGATGTCCGCGTAAAGGGCGTCGAAGTTGCCGACGGAGGAACCGTCCTGCGCGGGCAGCGGCAGTCCGGCCCACGCCATCGCCACGCAGAGCCCCGCCGTCTTCAGGACGACCGTCTTGCCGCCGGTGTTTGGCCCCGTGACGACGAGCGAGCTGAAACCGCCGCCGCAACGGACGTCGACGGGCACGGCCGCGTCCTTCAGCAGGGGATGACGCGCGCCGACCAGGTTGAACTGCGTTTTGCGCGTCGCCTCCGGCAGGGTCCAGCGCCGCTTTTTCATGACCTCGTGCGCGGCGGAGAGCAGGTCGATTTCGCCGAGTACGGCCTCGCCCTCCGTGATCGCGCGCTCGCGCGCGATGATTTTCCGCGTGATCTCCATCAGGATGCGTATTTCCTCGTCGTGCTCGTCCCGCGTCTGCAGCACCATGCGATTGTTGACGGCCGCGAGCATACGGGGCTCCATGTAAACGGAGTTGCCCGAGGACGAGCGATCCACCAGCAGGCCGGGAAAGCGATTGACGTACTCCTGCCGCACCAGCAGCAGAAAGCGCCCGTCGCGCCAGGCGAGGGATCGTTCCTGAAGCATGTTCAGAATGTTCGGGTCGTCCATCAGGCGCGACGCCGTCTTCCGTCCCGCCCGTTTCAGTGCCTCCAGCTCGCCTCGAATCTCCTGCAGTCGGGGGGAGGCGCCGTCGGCCAGACGGCCGGAGTCCTCGACGACGGAGAGCGTCTCCAGCTCCGGCGCAAAGTCGCGGATGCGCCGCTCGGGTAACTCGAACGCGGGATATTCGCCCTTCAGTTTGGAAAGGGCCTCGCGGACGCTCATGGCAAGGCGCAGCAGGTCGCGGATCTTCAGCAGTTCCTCACCCGAGAGGACTCCGCTTTTCCTGGCGGCCGGGAAGAGGTCCGAAACGCAAACGACGCCCGCGTTCCACGGGATCCGCATGTCCCCGTACCGGTCCGCGCAGTTCATCCAGGAGCGCAGCAGCTCGTGACGTTTTTCCAGCTCCTCCATGGATTTGCAGAGCGTAAGAGAGAGCAGAGCCCGCTCGCCCGGTTCGCCCCGCAGGTTCTCGGCAAAGGGGGCGAGAGATTTTTGAAATTCGAGAAGGTTCAGTACGGATTCGGATATGTGCCTGCCCTTCTCGTTTCAACGCCCCCTGGAATCTTCGCTTTGCATGGCCGCCGCGGCCTCGGAAAGAACGGCGGCCGCGTCGATGACATCGGCAGGATTGATGGGAATGCCGTTGATGGGGAGATTGTCGATATTGAAAGGAGACGGCATCGTCGCCGTTCCGCCCGTGACGGAGTTTCTCATCTGATCGAGGTCGATCCATCCGCGGGAGACCATGACGTGCAGCACGGACGGCCAGACGACGGCGGCGCCCCGCATGGCGTAGCTCTCGCGCATCCACGCGTTTGGAAGAATCGGGGAGAAGATGGAAAAGGCGCCATAGATGAAAAGGGCGAAGAAAAAGGCGCGCGCGGCGCCCGAGACCGTACCCAGCGCATGGTCCAGAAACGACAGGCGCGCGGCCTGGACGAGCATCTGCACGACACGCGCCACCACGGAAAAGACGAGGGAGACGGCCATAAAAATGGCGACGGAACAGACCAGCTCGGTGAGCGTTTTGTCCCACGCCGGAAAAGTGCCCAAAACAACTTCGGCCAGGGGGCGGGCAAACGTCCACCCCCCCGCCACGCTGGCGATGAGGCCCAGAAGGGAAACGATCTCGCCCGTCAGTCCCCGCATGCCCCCCCTGACCACAAAAAACGCCAAAACACAGGCCGCGCCGATGTCGAAAATATAGGATACAGTCATCTCATCCGTCTCCGTACTTTTTAAAAAACTGATTGAAGCTCAGGGGGCGGAACCCGCTCACCCCTGCTCCTCGCCGAAGGAGGATTCCTCCACTTCTTCCAGGCGGCTCGTCACAGCCCCCAGGCGCCACGAGATCTTTTCCACGGAATACGCAAGCTGCAAACAGGTCAGCATCAACAGCTTTTCCTGATCCACCTCGCCGCCCACGGCCCCCGTGATCTCAGAAATAATGGAAACGATCCGGTTGAGGGTCGAATCGTCGAGAGCCGTCTGCATCCGATAACTTCGTTTTCCGATAAGGATCGGAACCTCCCGCAGCTCAGCCACGCCATCAACCTCTGCGCTGTTCTTTCACCAGGGCGACCAGCCTGTCGTTTAGCCCCTGAAGTTTCGACTCTATGCCGTTTCTTTCCTGTTCGAGGCGCAGAACGCTCACCTGAGCCTCCTCCAGCGCGACCTGCATGTCCTGAGAGATTTTCACGGCGTCCCTGTCCCGCTCCATCAGGCGGGCGCGCAGATGCGTGACCTCCGCCAGCAGCACCTCGCGCTCGTCAAGAAGCTTTCCGATTCTGTCCGTCAGGCTTTCGATCAGATTATCGATGTTTTCAAGCGTATTCACGGGCTTCTCCCCTGTCTTTTCATCACATCCGGAGCATCCTAACGCATATTGTAACCCCTTTGCGTCAGGGTGTCGCGTACTGAATTGTGAATTTTATCGATTTCCTCGTCGTTCAGGGTGCGGTCGAAGGCCCGGTAGCAGAGCGAGAAGGCCATGCTGCGATATCCCTCGGGTATTCCCCGGCCGGCGTAGATGTCGAACAGCTTCACGCTTTCCAGCAGATCGCCCGCGGCCGCGCGAATCTCGGCCAGCACCTCGTCCTGAGTTTTCTCGTTGCCCACCAGCATGGAGACGTCGCGGAACGTCGCGGGGAAGGACGAAGCGGGCCTGAACAGGGGCTTTTGGGGGATCTCGATGGACGATATCCGAAGCTCGAAAACGTAGACGGGTCCCGGAAAGGCGAGTTCCCGCTCGATGGCCGGTTTCAGCCGGGCGAGGCAGCCGATTTTTTCGCCGCCCACGAGGACGTCCGCGGTCTGCCCGGCGTGTCCGAAGGGCTCCGATCCGCGCGCGAAGGCCGGCTCGAAGCCGCGCGTCCGCAGCAGCGCCTCGACGTCGGCCCTGACGCTCAGAAGGTCGTCGGCCGTGTCGGCCCACGGCGTGCGCGGGTCCGTGCCGTTGAAGATCAGAGCGGCCAGGGTGTCGTGTTCCGTGTGCCCGTGGTCCTCCTTTTTTTCGGAAGCGCGCAGGAAGACGCGTCCGATCTCGAAGAGGCGAACGGGGGCGCGCCAGCCGGAGGCGGCGCTCTCCTTCAGGCCGTTCAGCAGCCCCGGAAGCAGCGTGGTCCGCATGGCGATCCAGTCCTGACTGATGGGGTTGGCCAGCAGCAGGGGGTGCGCGCGCGGGTCGTCGTCGGGAAGATGCAGAACCTTCACGAACGACTCCGGGAGGAAGCTGTAGGTAATGGCCTCGACGTACCCGCGATTGAGGGCGCAGTCGCGCAGGGCCGAGCCCAGCTTCGTCGGGGCGCCGAGATCCCCGCGCCGGGGCAGCAGGCCCGGAAGCAGGTCGAGAGCGTCGTTGTACCCCCTGTAACGCCCGATCTCCTCGATCAGGTCCTCCTCGATCGCGACGTCGGGCCTCCAGGTCGGGGGAACGAAGGTTCGAGACTCGACCGAAGCGGAGGCGGCGGTGTCCTGACGGATCCCAAAGCCCTCAAGAATTTTGGTCGACTCGTCCATGTCGCTCCACAGCAGGTACGTCTGAAGTTTCCTTTTTGTGAGGGTGACGGGCCGAATTTCGGGCAGGGCGTTGGTCGCGGATTTCTTTCTGTAGCCGATGGAGGCCCCGCTCCACGCCTTCATGAGGGAAAGCGCGCAGTCGACGCCCGTGGCGGAGAGAGTGGGGTCCACGCTGCGGGAGTAGCGGAAGGCCGCCTCCGAGGCGATCCCCAGGCGGCGGGACGTGTGTCCGACGCGCAGGGCGGAGAAGGCGGCGCCCTCGAGGGCGACGACGGTCGTGTCGTCGCCTATGCCCGTGCGGTCGCCGCCCATGACCCCGGCCAGCGCGATGGGCTCGCCTCCGCTGGTGATCAGCATGTCCTTCGGGGTCAGGACGCGTTCCTTCCCGTCGAGCGTGACGATGCTCTCGCCGTCGGAGGCGGAGCGAACCGTGACCTCGCGGCCGGGAAGGGTGTTCAGGTCGAAGGCGTGCAGGGGCTGCCCCAGCACCAGCATCACGTAGTTCGTGACGTCGACGATATTGGAGATGGGGCGCATCCCCATATGGGTGAGCGCCACGCGGAACTCGACCGGCGACGGGGCGATCGCGACGTTCGTGGCAAGCCCCAGGTGGTAGGCCAGGCAGCCGGGATCGGGCAGCGAAATTTTGCCGAACTCCACGGGCCACTCCTCTTCCCCATCGCTTTTCTCCCAGGGCAGGGGCCTGAGGACGGAGTCGGGGAAAAGGCCCTTCAGCTCGCGCGCCATGCCGAGAACGCTCAGCAGGTCCCCGCGGTTCGGGGTGATCGAGACGTCGAGCAGCGTGTCCCCGAAACCGTAGAGGGAGCGCGCGTCCGCGCCGATCGGGGCGTCCTCCGGCAGGACGAGAATGCCCTCCACGATGTCGACCTCGGGCAACCCCAGCTCGGCGGCCGACAGCATCATTCCCGCGCTGCTCATTCCGTCGAAGTCGCGGACGCCCAGTGTGACGCCGTCGGGCAGCGTCGCCCCGGGGGGGCCGTAAAAAACCCTGTCCCCGTCGGTGAGGTTGGTCGCGGCCGTGACGCACAGGGCGCTGCCTGTACCGGTGTCCAACTCGGCGACGAAGAGGTTCTCCCTCGTCGGATGTTTTTTCAGAGACGTGATGCGCGCGGCGACGACGCCCCCTATTTTGCTCCCCGGGCGCTCGATGCGCTCGACCTCCGCGCCCGCCATCGTCAGGCGCTCCGCCGCCTCCTCGGGCGTGACCGCGAAGAGGTCCACGAACTGCTGCAGAATCTGCCAGGAAACGATCATCAGGAATTCCTCCCGGATAAAAAGTACGAGACGTTGCCGGTGAAAAGGTAACGAAGGTCGTTGATGCCGTACTTCAGCATCGCCATGCGGTCGAGCCCCATGCCGAAGGCGAACCCGTTGTACTCGTCGGGGTCGATGCCGCCCGCGCGGACGACGGACGGATGCACCATGCCCATGCCGCAGACCTCCAGCCAGCCTGTTCCCTTGCAGA
>JAITPZ010000123.1 GCA_031289165.1 Synergistaceae bacterium | reverse complement strand
CATACGTATATGCACGCACGTACTCGCCGGTGTTCATGCCCTTTTCAGCTTTCAGCCGGCGCTGGTAATCCAGATCCCAGGACCGTATGAATCCAGAACTGTTCCGGGCGTTATACTCGACGTTCACAATGCGGCTGTCGGACACGTAAATAGTGATGAAATCCTTCCACCCCTCGCTGTCATACCCGACCGCTTCAGCGGCGTAGTACCCATCGCGCATTTCCCCGGCGCGACACTCGCCCCCGGCAAGCGAAAAGACAGGAAGCATAATGAGTATCGCGAGTCGTGAAAACTTCATCCCGGCGTCCCCCTTCAAAGCAAAAACGCGAACTGTAACCACATCTGTCAACGTTATTATAGATGATAAATCAGCAACAACGCCACCCCGGAGCCGCAGGCGGCACATGCCTTCGACAGCGCCTACTGTGCCCGCGACCCCCCGGGCGTATTTCCCCTCTGAAAAGTTTTCACAGATCAACCAAACAAAGACGTCCTGACGCCTCTGAATGAATTATACGCTTTCCTGTACAGTTTGTGCGCTGCAAAGTGTTATCCGGTCAGGTAATCTCAGGCTGTGCGGGTGCGGCGGCGTCCGTCGCCAGGTCAAAACCCGTCATGGCGAGGCACTTCGCGCCCGGCAGGGCGGCCTCGCCGGCGCGGAAGCCGCCACGCGACGAAAAATTTCGAAACATATCGACATCGACCTTCGCGCCTTTCTCGCCGGCCTCCTCCCCTCAGGCCCCCTTTCCTCCGGGGTTTTCTTCCTCTTTTCCCTTTCACGCAAATTTCGGGAAATGCTATACTTGCGATAATAAAGAAGATGAAGAAGAAAAAACAGGCTGGAGGAGATGCCCGTGTATGGGTCCACCGTACTGCAGGTTGCGGGAGGGGTAGGTCTTTTTCTTTACGGTATCAAGTTAATGAGTGAAGCGTTGCAGTTCATAGCGGGCGATCGGATGCGCCACCTGATCGGAACCCTGACCCGAACCCCTCTGAGGGGACTTTTCGTTGGAATACTCGTCACTATCCTCATTCAAAGCAGCAGCGGCACCACCGTTATGACCGTCAGCTTCGTCAACGCGGCGCTGATGACCCTCAACCAGGCGATCGGCGTCATCATGGGAGCCAACATCGGCACCACCGTCACGGCGCAGATCATCGCCTTCAAGATCAAGGATTTCGCCCTTCCCTTCGTCGCTCTGGGCGTCGCTCTCGCGATGTTCGGTAAATCCAAAACACAGCGTTACGCCGGCAACGGCATCGTCGGTTTCGGCCTGCTCTTTCTGGGGATGCAGACGATGGAGAACGCCACCTCGTTTCTGGCGCAGCGTCGGGATCTTTTTCTGGCGATGGAAAACCACCCCATTCTGGGCGTGATAGCGGGCATGTTCGTGACCATGATCGTCCAGTCCAGCGCCGCCACCATCGGCCTGACCATGGCCATGGCGTCGCAGGGCCTTCTCTCCCTCGACGCCGCGCTCCCCATCATTCTCGGGGACAACATAGGGACCACCATAACGGCCATCCTGGCCTCCATCGGAACCACCCGCCCGGCAAAACAGGCGGCGGTGGCCCACGTCCTCTTCAACCTCTTCGGAGTGACCATTTTCATGTGTTTCCTTCCTCTGTACAGATGGCTGCTCGTCCAAACGGCCTCCGATATCGGCCGCCAGCTCGCCAACGCGCACTCCATCTTCAACATCGCCAACGCCGTCATCTTCCTTCCCTTCACGGCGCCCTTCGCCAGGCTGATACAGAAAATCATCCCGTCCGGCGATATCCATAAAATACAGGGCCCCGTCTACCTCGACAGAAGGCTGATTGAGGCGTCGTCCACCGCAGCCGTCGAGGCCGTCAAGGACGAGCTGATGCACATGGGAAACATCGTGCTGAACATGGCCTCGATCGTGCGCCGGTGTTACCTGGAAAAACCGAACGAGCGGCTTCAGGAGGAATTTCAGGAGTCCGAAAACAGCGTCAACGCGATAAACCGGGCCATATCGACCTACGCCTCGGAAATATGGCAGAGGGGACTTTCGGGCGAGGTGTCGACGGTTCTGGGCTGCTACGTCAACGCGGCGGGGGATCTCGAACGGGTGGGAGACCACTTCGAAAATCTGACGGAACTCAGCGAGACGCGACTCGACAACGGAAGTCATTTTTCCGGCCAGGCGGAGTCGGAATTCTGGGATATGTACGACACCGTGGAGATGGCCGTCAGGTCCGCGCTGGAGTCCCTGAAGGACGAGGACATCGCTAAGGCGGACGATATTATCGAGAATGTGGAAAAACGCATCGACGTACAGGAAAAGCAGTATCGAAAAAATCACATCGGGCGCCTGAACAGGGGCGAATGCGACCCCGAGAAGGGCGTCATCTTCATCGACGTTCTGAGCAACCTCGAAAGAATCGGCGACCACAGCCACAACATCGCCTTCTTTACCCGCGACATCGTGGCCCTCTCGCGGAAAAGAACGTAAAACCGGAAACCTCCACCCATGAAGCGACCCCCGAAAAACGGCGGACACGCCGAAAACAAGACGCGGTGCAGCAGAACGACAATCCCGACGCCGCGTCGGTGACGAATATCATGCGATTTCTTCACGGCAAAGCGTTCCGAATTCCCGCGCTTTCGATCGCGGCGGCCGCGATCGCCGGGGGGATTCTGTTTGCCCGCACTCCCCTTCCCGTGGAACAAATCCGGGAACAGCCCGCCTCTCCCGCCCTTTTCGACAACCGGGGAAATCTCTTTCACCTGCGCCTTTCCGCGGATTCGGAGTGGTCGCTTCCCGTTCCCCTCTCCGTGATGGGGAGGTGGCTGCCCCTCGTCGCCGTGAGCATCGAAGACCGACGTTTTCGCTCCCACCCCGGCGTGGACGTCCTCGCGCTGGCGCGAGCCGCGTGGCAAAACACGACTTCCGGACGCGTCGTCTCGGGCGCCTCGACGATCACCAGCCAGGTGATCCGGCTCTCGATCTCGGAGCGAATCGGAAAAACGCGGGACGGCGTTCACGTTCGCGCCCGACGCACCCTCGCGACCAAGGCGCGGGAATTCGTTCAGGCCCTGAAGCTCGAGCGCGCCATGAGCAAGGACGAGATCCTGGAGACCTACCTCAACCGCGCGCCCTTCGGCGGAAATATCCGCGGGGTTCAGGCGGCGGCGTTCCTTTACTTCGGCAAACCCGCCTCCCGGCTCTCGCCGGGCGAAGCGTGCCTTTTGATTGGAATGCTGAGGGGTCCCTCCATCTATCGCCCCGACCGGCACCCGGAAGCGGCGGTACGGCGCAGAAACAGGATCGTTCGGCTTCTGGAAAACCGGGGCGTATTCACGCGCGAGGAGGCGCGGCTGGCGCGGCTGGAGGAGTTGCCGGGGCGGCTTCAGCCCCCTCTGCGCGCCTTTCATTTCGCGGAGATGGTCCTGAAGGACCGCTTTCTCTCCGGCCGTATCGACACGACGCTGGATTCCGAGGCCCAGATGAAGCTCGAGGCGATCCTGGCCCGGACCGTCGCCACCCTGCCCGTCACCGTGACCGCGGCCGCGGGCGTCGTCGACAACGCGACGGGCGCCCTGATCGCGTGGACGGGCAATGCCCGCTTCGGAGCGGGCGGTCGGAGCGCGTGGGTCGACTGTGGACAGGCCCTTCGCTCGCCCGGTTCCGCCCTGAAGCCCTTCGCGTACCTGACGGCCTTTGACGAGGGCATCCTGACGCCCTCGTCGCTGCTCGCGGACTCCCCCCTCGCCTTTTCCGGAAGGGCGCCGCGCAACTTCGACCTGACGTACAGGGGGGCGGTCAGCGTCCGCGTGGCGCTTTCGGACTCCCTGAACGCCCCGGCGGTTCGCGTCCTGCGCATGACGGGGCCCGAAAACGTTCTGGGGCTGATGCGCCGGTGCGGGTTCGGGGATCTGAGGGGAGACGCTCCGTTTTACGGCGATTCCCTGATTCTGGGCGGCTGCGAGGTGTCCGTGCTGCAGATGCTCGAGGGCTATACGACCCTCGCGAACGGGGGGCTCCATCGCCCCCTGACGCTCCTGAAGCGCGAGCAGGGGGAATTGCTCGCCACGCGCCTGTTTTCTCCGGCGGCCGCGTGGATGATCGCCGACATTCTGGACAACAGGGGACGCGTTTCGGCCCTCACGCGCGAAGCCATGGGAAGCCAGTGGCACGCCGCCCTCAAAACGGGAACCTCCTATGGCCTGCGCGACGCCTGGACGGCCGCGTGGACGCCGCTCGTCACCGTCGTCGTCTGGGCAGGAGACCCCACCGGAGCGCCCTGGGCCGGGCTCGTCGGCGGGGAGATCGCGGCGCCGACGGCGTTGTCCGTTCTGAGGGCCGTTTCCCCTAACTCCCTATGGTACGCCCCCCCGGACGGCCTCGCCCTTCGGGAGGTCTGCTCCCTTTCCGGCCAAATGCCGACCGCGGCCTGCCTTTCGACGCGCCGGGACTGGAGCGTCGAGGGAGTGACGCAGACCCTGCCCTGCGACATCCACGTCATCCGAGCCGGCAAAAGCGCCCTCATGTGGCCCACGGAACTGACCACCCGGGACACTCCCCAGGCCGAGATCCGAAAAAATCCCGAGATCTCCATCACCTCCCCCATCGCGGAGGCCACCTATTATCTGGCACCGCTGGCGAAGGAGCAGAAAATCCCCCTGCGCGCGGAGGGGGCCCGGGGCCAAATCTGGTGGTATCTGGACGGTCAATACATCGGAACGTCCCCTCCGTCGGAACCCCTTTTCCACAGCTTCCCCGACGGCCGTCACCTCGTCTCGGCGTCCGACGCGGAGGGGCGCACCGCGAGAACGAAGCTCACCGTGTCGTCGCCGGGAAGGGCGCGCCGCGGAGAGGAACTCATCCCCCTGAACTGACGCGACCGAAGGGCCTTTTTCGAGGAGCCGTCCGGCGTTGAATATCAGAATCTCCCGGTGTTCGTCAGTACTTCGTGTCGAAGTCC
>JAITPZ010000050.1 GCA_031289165.1 Synergistaceae bacterium | reverse complement strand
GGTTCGGCTCTGCATGCAAATTGTATTAAATCCTAAAATGGTGGGCCCACCAGGAATCGAACCTGGAACCTTCCGGTTATGAGCCGGTGGCTCTAACCACTTGAGCTATGGGCCCATGTATGCAAAGCGGGGAAGATTATACTCTTTATTCGACCCGAATACAACTCACCGGACAACTGCTTTCCGCTTCCTGTACGCAGGGATTGTCGCTGTCGGGAGACAGAACCTCCGTGACGCTGGTCTCCTCGTTCACGCGGAAAACCTCCGGACAGACCTGAGAACAGACTCCGCACCCGATGCATTTCTGCTGGTCTAAAAAGATCTTCATAACCTGTACGCACCTCCACATCGGGATCCCCTGCGCATAAATCTGATTTCAGGGCCTCATTTTAGTACCTTTGCCCTTACTCGTCAAATTTACAGGATAATCTGTCAGTAAAATTCCATATCGACACACCATCCAAGCGCATATTACAAACGGGGAGCTTCATCCGAACGGGAACGAAGGTCGCGATCAGGTCGTCCGCGTTTCCTTTGCTTCCACCGATTGTGCAACCAGAACCACAGCTCGGGGCGGGGCGCGATCATCGTCTCGATGGCGCCGCTTAGGGAGCGCGTCAGAAGCTCTATTCTGCAAAGGCGGTCCTTTTCCCTCGGGACGGGAAGGGGCGGGAAAAATTCCATCGCGTGGCGGAACGGGCCCTTTCGATATATCGCCGCGGGAACGATGGGAACGGAGGCCAGGGCGCCCAGGATCGCCGGTCCTGTGGTGTGCGCGCAGTCGTGTCCCATAAAGGGCAGCGTGACCCCCTCCATCCAGGAGATGTCGGCCAGCAGCGCAACATGCCCCCCCGACTTCAAAAGCCTAACCATTTCGAGGGTCGAGGTATTTTTGGGCAAAATTTTTATGCCGGCGTTTCGGCGGTACCGTTCGATCAGAGCCGCGATATCCCTGTCCTTCGCGTTCTGCGAAACGATATAAAAGTCGCGCGATTCCCCTCGGCTCTTCAGATACTGCGCGTACCACGCGGCCAGAAGCTCCCAGTTGCCGTAATGCGCGCTGACAAAGAGAACGCCCTTTTCCCCTTGGGAAGCGGCTTCGAGATTGCCAATGCCCCGGACCTCCTCCACCCAGGAAAGGACTTGGGCGGGGTCGCGCTGCAGGGCGAGAATCTCGGCCACCATCCACCCCAGGTGATCGTAAAGACGTCGACGCAGGTCCTCGCGCCACGCTTTCGTGCTTTCCGGGTAGATCATGGCGAGATTCGAAAAAACCCTCTTTCCCCTGGGGCGAAACGCTTTCAGGATGCTCCTCAGAAAAAAAGCGAGCGAGGCAACGCGCCACCCCGGACGGGCCGCGGCGCGTAAAGCCTCAAGGGCTCGCACCGCAGACTTCAAAGACCGTTACTCCTCCGCGCGTCGTTCTCTTCTCCGGCTTTTTTCCCAACGGAGCGGTAGAGGTCGATCAAAGACTCCGCGCTTCCGGCCGCACTGAAGTTCTCCTTCAGAAAGCGCCGGGCGCTCGCCGAGACCGTGCGTCCCTCGTCGGACCGGGCGGCCTCGAGCGCGCCCAGCCAGGCGTCCTCCGTGTCCTCCCTCACCATGAGGCAGCCGTCCCTGCCCAGCAGGTTTCGAATCAGCGGGGACTGTCGCGCCACGACGGGAATACCCTGCATGGCCGCCCACGCGGCAAGCAGCGCGTCCGTCGGGGCGTCGCCGACGAGCGCCGCCCGTCCTTTCTCGAGGGTGGAAACCGCCTCCCCGCCCGCCGGAGAAATCACCTCCATTCCGGACCGCTCGACCGCTTTGCGCAGCGCATCGGTGAGGGGCGCGGCCAGAAGCAACGCCGAAGGAGCGTCGAGGTCCTCGACAGAATCTCGTGCCCAGGCGACTCGAATTTCAAACGTCGGCTTCACGAGGCTCTCGCCCTCGCGAACCTGCTCCGGAAAAAGCCGCGTCGGATGCCCCTGCCACTCGGGCGACACGTCGAGGGCGGTATGTACCGTCCGGGCCCTCATGCGGATGAAACGCCACCAGAAGGGGGCCCTGCCCCAGAGATGCCAGAGATCCCCCCTGATGAGAACGACGCTCAGGCGCTCGAAAAAGGTGAGCGAGTTCCAGGAAAGCACCCCCCCCAGGCGGAGGTTGCCCGTCCCCCCCTGGACGTAGGCCTGCAGGGGAAAACCGGCCGCCTTCAACGCGGCCGCCAGGTTGCCGATCACCGCAGCCTCCCACGGGCGCTGAAAGCCGGAAACGTACCAGACGCAACTCGCCATTGTCACTCCTCTCCCGGGTTACCCGAAGGCAACGAGGTGGAATCGCTTTTTGCCCAGGCGGACGAAAACGTACCTGCCGCGAAGCAGGCCGTCCCGCGAGACCGACGCCCCCTCGTCCCCGACGCGCTCCTCGTTGACGGAGACTCCTCCCTGTTTGATGGCGCGCTTCGCCTCGCCCCGGCTCTCGCACGCGCCGCAGGCGACCAGAACGTCTACGACCGCGGCCGGCAGGGGCTGAGAGAGTGCGGCGAAGGGCATTTCCTCCCGCAGCATCGCGAACGTCTCCTCCCCGACGCCCGAGAGATCGGCCGATCCGAAGAGGACCTCGCTGGCCGCGACGACGCTTCGGGTCGTCGCCTCCCCGTGTACGAGCCCCGTCGCCTCCAGAGCCAGACGGCGCTGCGCCGCGCGTGCGCTCGGGTCCTTCCCGTGCTCCGCCATGAGGGCGGCGATTTCCTCAAGCGGCATGAAGGTGAAGAGCTTCAAAAGGCGCTCGACGTCCCTGTCGTCCGCGTTGATCCAGAACTGATAGAAACGGTAGGGGCTCGTTCGCTTCGGGTCGAGCCACACCGCGCCGTCCTCCGTCTTGCCGAACTTGGTTCCGGCCGCGGTCAGGAGCAGGGGCTGCGTCAGGCCGAATACCTCCCCCCCCGTCGTTCTGCGGACGTAATCGGCGCCGGCGACAAGGTTGCCCTGCTGGTCGTTTCCGCCCATCTGCAGGCGGCAGCCGTGCGTCTCGTACAGATGCCTGAAGTCCATGGACTGCAGCAGCACGTATGAAAATTCCGTGTAGGAGATACTTTTATCGGGATCGGTCAGCCGGCTTTTCACGTACTCGCGCGCGATCAGGTTGTTGACCGAGAAGTGCTTGCCCACGTCGCGCAGGACGTCCAGAAACGAGAACGTCGAGAGCCAGTCGTAGTTGTTGAGAAGCAGCGCGGAGTTTTCCCCGCAGTCGAAGTCCAGAAACTGGGCGAGCTGAGGGCGAACCCCCTCGACGTTCCGCAGCACCTCCTCGACGGTGATCAGGTTGCGCTCCCTGCTTTTTCCGGAGGGATCGCCGATGAGGCCGGTGCCGCCGCCGGCGAGGGCGATGGGGCGGTGTCCGCAGCGCTGTATCCAGGCCAGCGCCATAATGGGAATGAGATGTCCGACGTGCAGGCTGTCCGCCGTGGGGTCGAAACCAATGTAAATCGTCGTGACGCCCTCACCCAGAACCTCCCGCAACTTTTCCGGAGCGCTGCACCACTCCACGAGGCCCCGCGACTGCAAAAGCTCATATGCGTCAATCTTTTGGCTGCTAATCGGCATACAGATAACCCTCCGTAAAATTTATGCTTTCAAATTTAATGTCAACATAGTGAATTCAAGTAAAAAGCCTAAAGTTAGAATAGCTGAAAACGGCTCACTGTCGAGGAAAACTTTTAGCCTCTTATAGTAAACTTAAGTTAAACCACTATAACTCAATGAACTTTACCGGAACTTAAATTTGGGGATCCGCCCCCTCGCCAAAAGACCTCTCGAGAGGTCGCGGACCTCCCTGGCCCAATTGGAAAAAAACTTAAAAAATTCAGGCTTTCTTCGCCCTGTTGCCCGTCGTCTCCAGAAGGGTTCGGGTGGAGAGCAGCAGCGGCAGGAGCTCGTTTACGTTGGCGGCGTTTTTCAGGTCGCCGCGCAGGCTCTCGACAAGACGAGCGATGTCGTTCAGCGTCGTGAGGGCCTCGTTTCCAACCGGCGCGCCGGGGCCCGAAAGTTTGAGGGCGGGCGGAACGGAAACGGCGACGGGCTGCTCCGTCCTGAGAAGGACCTCGGGCGAAAGCGCGAACTCCTGATTTTTCATCGGCACCAGAGACCGCATTCCCGCCTCCTGCAGGGACGCGGCGAGGGCGTGCGAGGCCTTCCGCTCACCGTGGGTGACGAAAAACAGGGGGTTGGACCCGATATTCTCCGCCCACGTCAGCAGGTCGTCGCGGTCTCCGTGCGCGGAAAAGCCGCCGATCGTGTGTATCTGCGCCCTGACCGTGACCTCCTCGCCCGCGATGCGAAGCTCCCGTTCTCCGTCCACGATGCGTCTCCCCAGCGTGCCGTAGCTCTGGTATCCTACGAAAATGACGTGATTTTGAGGATTCCAGACCGCGTGCTTCAGGTGATGGATGACGCGTCCCCCCGTACACATGCCGCTGCCGGCGATGACGAGGCCGAACGACACGTCGTTGATTCCGCGTGATTCATCGGGAGAGCTGACGAAGGTCAGGCCCTTCGGTTTGAAGGGTTCATACCCATCCGCGATGCACTTCCGCACCTCGTCCGAAAGCGTGTCGGCGTAGCGGCGGTAAAACTCCGTGGCCTTCACGCCCATCGGAGAGTCGAAGAAGATGGGAAGCTCACCGGGAACCAGGCCCTCGATCTGCATCAGCAAAAGCTCGTACAGGATGCGCTGGGCGCGGTCGATGACGAAGCTGGGGATGATGACCTTTCCCCGGTCCCTCA
>JAITPZ010000007.1 GCA_031289165.1 Synergistaceae bacterium | reverse complement strand
CGTGATATCGCCATCAGCTCTCTGTACGATTGCTTTTCTCTCTCGCCCTCTCTCGCCCCTCTCACGTTTCGATTCAATTCATTGTGACATGATATCACGGGAATTAGAGAAAGCACGAGATGCCCGATAAGCGATCGCGGCACGAAAACGGCATTGGATATTTCTGAATTTTATAAAAAAACGCCCGGCACTGCCGGGCGTTTTTTTATCGAGTGCGTTCCTTTGGAGGCATGTTTCCGGACGGATTGCGGTCCCTCGCGCCTCTTTCGGGCCGCTGCTGCGGAGGCCGCCGCGCCTCGGAGGAACGCGACGCGTCCGGCCGGTACTGCTGCGGCGGGCGTCGAACTTCCCGGGAAGGTCCTCCTCCGCCCTGTCTCCCCGGTCCCGGCTGCCGCTGCTGCGGCGGGCGTCGAACTTCCCGGGACGGCCCTCCTCCGCCCTGTCTCCCCGGCCCCGGCTGCCGCTGCTGCGGAGGCCGCCGCACCTCGGGGGAACGCGACGCGTCCGGCCGGTACTGCTGCGGCGGGCATCGAACTTCCCGGGAAGGTCCCCTTCCGCCTGCGCTCCCCGGTTCCGGCTGGCGCTGCTGTGGAGGGCCATTTCTGAAATGCGGATCTCGCGGTCTCAGTCTTCCGGTATGCGGAGGCGCGAGGCGCGGGTCCGCGCCCCGGCGGTAAGCGGGTCCCCCGTTGTCGTATCGGGGATTGCGCCCCGGAGCGTGTCCGATCGAGTTCCGCCACGTCGGGCTCAGCCAGCCGGCGCGGGGCGTCCTGTAACGATAACGCGGCTGGGGAAACGGGCGGGGAGGCCCCGGATACGGCCGGCCATAATGGCCGAAGAACCGGCCGTAGTGGACGGGTCGGTACACGAGGGCGCTGCGCCAGTACCAGTCGTGCCCGGGAACGTAATAGTAGTAGCAGTCCCGATCGGCGACGATGCTGATCAGCGTGGCCGTGGCGAGGATAAGCATGGCGGCGTCCGCGGCGTCGCTGTTTCTTTCGACGATGACCGTCGTTTCGGCGCCCCTTTCGGAGTTCTGCGCCGCCGGAATCAGGGCCAGCGTCCAGATCCAGGCGCTGCCGTACCGCCAGGGCGTACGCAGGTCGTCACCGAGCAGTCCCAGCGTGTTCGCGTTGTTCTGCAGCAGGGAGTACGTTTCGCTTTTCAGCCCCGTGCTCCGGTATCCGACGTACCACCCCTGGCCGTCGCCCCTCAGGGCGTAAAGCGTCTGCGCGTTCGGCGGAAGGGAAAGCGGTTCGAAATAGTCCAGAACCGAGGCAAGCGACGGGACGGCCTGACTGGAGCTGTCGTTGTAATACGCCTGAACGGCGGTTTTGAGGGCGGAAAGGTCCCCCATGACCCACTGAACTTCCTCGTTTTCGTCGAGCTTCGCCTCCCCCGCGGAAGCGATGTCTGCCGTTGCGAACAGGAAGAGCGTCAGCAAAATATATATTGAAAATCCCCTTACCCCTCGTGATTCACATCTCTTCGCCTGCATTGCAGCAGCCCCCTTTCAGAGTCGCGCCGAAGCCGCGTTTCCCCGGCTTTTCGCAAAATGCTCGAAGCCATCCGATTCTTTACGTTACATGAGTCATGATACGGGAGCGATATGAAGAGAATATGAAATCGGTGTGGAAACGATATGGAGGGCTTTCGAGCGCTTGCACATCGAGGAAACGGTGCTATAGTGTCATTCACATGAATACGGGGAAGGAGTCATTTTGTATGGCCGATTATCTGAGAACGATGCGCTGGACGCTCTACACGACGGGGACGATTCTGATTGCGCTGGGGGTCGTTTCGTTTCTCCATCCCCTGGCCTCGCTCATGTCTCTCGCCTTTTTCATCGGGATCGGCTTCGTCATCACGGGGGTCAATCACCTCATCCCCTGGTTCAGCATGAGAGAGAGTTCGATTCGTCCCTTCTGGCTGTTGCCTCAGGGGATCGCGGACCTTCTGCTGGGCGGGGTCATGCTGGCCCGGATCGGGGTGACCACCCTTATGATTCCCGTAATGCTGGGATTTTGGGTCATGCTCATGGCGGGGCTCCGTTTTTTCACCGCCTTTCAAATTCGCAGGGCGGGGATGAAAAACTGGTGGATGTCGCTGTTCAGCGCCGCGGCGCTGCTGGTCTGCGCTCTGGTCGTGATCGCCAGCCCCGTCATCGGGGCTCTCATCATAACGGGGCTCATCGGGTTCGCGTTCATCTGCGCGGGGCTTCTGGCCATCGTCGAGGGCAGGCTGATTTACCCGGCAGCGGCCTCGTAGTCCCGTTTTCATCAAAGTTTTGCGCATTTTCACGCCTGGACGCGCCAGGTGTTCTGTGCTATCGTAGTTATGTTGTATCAAATCACACAATTTGGGGAGGGGTAAGAACATGCCCAAAGAGACGGACAAAATTGTGATGCTCCTGGGTAAGGATTCGAAAGATCTTCTGGAGCACAAGTGCAAGGTGAGCGCGAGTTCCCTTTCTCTGCCGGGACCCGATTTTGTCGATCGCGTCTGGGCGGCGTCGGATCGCTCCATTCCCGTGCTGCGCTCGCTGCAGACGCTGTTTGACCACGGACGGCTGGGCGGGACGGGATACCTCTCCATTCTGCCCGTCGATCAGGGCATAGAGCACTCCGCCGGCGCGTCGTTCGGTCCCAATCCCGCTTATTTCGACCCGGAAAACATCGTGAAACTCGCCATCGAGGCGGGGTGTAACGGCGTCGCCAGCACCCTCGGCGTACTCGGTATGGTCGCCCGCAGGTACGCGCACCGGATTCCCTTCATTCTCAAGATCAACCACAACGAGCTGCTTTCCTACCCCGAAAAGCACGACCAGGTGCTTTTTGCGTCGGTGGAGCAGGCGTGGGACATGGGCGCCGTGGCCGTGGGCGCGACCATCTACTTCGGCAGCGACGAGTCCACGCGCCAGATACAGGAGATTTCGCAGGCGTTCAGCCACGCTCACGAGCTTGGCATGACGACAATTCTCTGGTGCTACCTGCGCAACGCCGCGTTCAAGACGAAGGAAAAGGATTACCACGTCTCAGCGGACCTGACGGGACAGGGCAACCATCTGGGCGTCACGATCGAGGCCGACATCATCAAACAGAAGCTGCCCGAGAACAACGGCGGCTACAGGGCGCTCAACTTCGGCAAGACCTCGGCGGAGGTTTACGCCAAACTGACGACCGATCACCCCATTGACCTGACCCGCTACCAGGTTTTGAACTGCTACTCCGGCAGGGCGGGCCTGATCAACTCGGGCGGCGCGTCGGGCGGCGAGGCCGATCTGGCCGATGCCGTGCGGACTGCCGTCATCAACAAGCGCGCCGGCGGCATGGGGCTGATTCTTGGCCGCAAGGCGTTCCAGCGACCCATGAAGGAAGGGGTTCAGATCATCAACGCCATTCAGGACGTCTACCTGAACAAAGACGTTACCATCGCGTAGATTCCTGTCGAAGTGCTTCGGCAGTCAGACAAAATTTTAAGGCCCTCCCGTCCGGGAGGGCCTTTTCGTGAATTCGGGGAGTTTTTTGCCGGCTCTACTTCGGGGTCACCGGAGCCCCGGTGTTGTCCTTCAGGAAAACGTCGTGCGGTCCTCCCTCGATGAGGCTCGAGGACGAAACCAGGGTGAGCCGGGCCTTCTCCTGAAATTCCGGAAGGGTCAGCGCGCCGCAGTTGCACATGGTGGAACGGAGCTTGTTGAGCGAGATGTTCACGTTGTCGTGCAGGCTGCCGGCGTAGGGAACGTAGGAATCGATGCCCTCCTCGAAGGAAAGGTTTTCGGTGCCGCCCATGTCGTACCGCTGCCAGTTTCTGGCCCTTGTCGAGCCCTCTCCCCAGTACTCCTTCATGTAGGCGCCGCCCACGAATACCCTGTTGGTTGGGCTTTCGTCGAAACGGGCAAAATAGCGTCCCAGCATGCAGAAGTCGCTTCCCATCGCGAGCGCGAGGCTCATGTGGTGGTCGTGAACGATCCCCCCGTCGGAACAGATGGGGACGTATATTCCCGTCTCCTCGAAGTATTCGTCGCGCGCTCTGGCCACCTCGATGACGGCCGTTGCCTGCCCGCGTCCTATTCCCTTCGTCTCCCGCGTGATACATATAGACCCGCCGCCGATCCCCACCTTCACGAAATCGGCGCCGGCCTCGACCAGAAAGCGGAATCCATCCCGATCGACGATGTTGCCTCCTCCGACCTTCACGGTATCGCCGTACGTGTCGCGGATGTACCGAAGGGTCAGCTTCTGCCATTCGCTGAACCCCTCCGAGGAGTCGATGCACAGGATATCGGCCCCCGCCTCGATCAGGGCGGGAACGCGTTCCCGATAGTCCCGCGTGTTGATGCCCGCGCCGACGACGTAACGCTTCTGCGCGTCGCTGAGCTCCAGTGGATTTTCCTTGTTGGAGGTGTAGTCCTTCCGGAACACGAAGGCAACGAGTCGCCCCTCGGCGCTCAGGACGGGCAGGGTGTTCAGTTTGTGGCCCCAGATAATATTGTTGGCTTCCTTCAGACTGGTTCCCTCCGGGGCGTAAATGATTTTTTCGATGGGGGTCATGAACGTGTGGACGGGCGTGTCGGGAGTCATGCGCGTGACGCGATAATCCCGCCCCGTCACGATGCCGATGAGTTTTCCGTTGGGAGTCCCGTCGTCGGTTATCGCAACCGTGGAGTGTCCCGTGTTCTCCTTGAGGTCCAGAATGTCCTGCAGGGTCTGGTCGGGACGAATATTCGAGTCGCTGGAGACGAACCCCGCCTTGTAGTCCTTGACCTTCCTGACCATAGCCGCCTGGCGGGCGACGGACTGCGAGGCGTAGATGAATGAAATGCCGCCCGCCTTCGCCAGCGCGATTGCCATCGTGTCGTTCGATACGGCCTGCATGATGGCCGATACCAGAGGGATATTCATGGAAAGCGGGGGTTCTTCGCCCTTTCGAAACTTTGCCACCGGTGTTGTCAGCGAGGTATTTGCCGGAACGCACTCCGCCGGTGAATAACCCGGCACCAGCAAATATTCGTTAAACGTGCGCGACGGTTCACTGTAATAATACGCCATAAATTTCCTCCATCTTAATTGCCCCCATTTTCGTCTCCCGGGATTTTTTGATTGGGTATATTTTAATCCTGTATCGCGGAATTGAAAGCCCAAACGAAAACCCGCAGGAGCAAAAAAAGGTAATTTAGTCTGAGTGAAGTGAATGCACTTAAAGGGAGATAAAAATTCTTCAATTTCGGTATCAGTCGTCTGTCTCAGGTGATGGAGCAGAGCGGAGAAGAGTGGATTTTCCAGAGTTTCCGCTGTCAATTCATTGATAAGGGTATTTTTTCGATGTATGCAATACGCTCAATATTTGTAAAATGCGCTTTGCGATACGATACGCCACGATGAATGGCGTGTTGAGAACCACAAATTCACGCGTCCCGTCTATCCGTCCGCTTTTCCCCATGGATGGGTACTCACAAAGGGTTATTATGGCTTTTTCCATGCGCTCGATCAGCGATCGGGCACCTGAGGGATTATCCGCACAATATAATCATAAGCCTGATTCAAATCGGCATCGGCCAGCTTCGTGAAACGGACTCGCATGTTGTTACTGCATCCACCTGGAGAACGTGGCGCTTACTTTTTCCTCATCTTGCGCCCTGGAATATCTCGAACAGCCGGCCCCCGTGAATCGACTTCAGTCCCCGCGAACTGCCCGGATTCCGTTTTCCCGCCGCCGGGATTTGAGATGTTCCTGGCACCTCCCGTCTCTGCCGAACCTGTTGTGGAATGGGAGAAATCTCCTGGTGGTTCGAAAGACTGGAATATGCTGATATTGCTCAACTGGCGCTGCGCTTCCCTCAATTGTCGTTATCGTTCTGGCGGTATTCGTGCGCGTAAGAAAGATTTTTTGAGGGATCGTTTGATCAGGCCTGGGCAAAGCCTTGAACCCTTGCCCAGGTTTTTCAGCAGTCAGAATCGTTGCCGACCGCTGTTTATAGAGGAGTGAGTAATTATGAATACTGAAAACGACTCTGAAAAACAGCTATGAACGTTCAAACATTTGAATATGGTGAACACCCGTTTAAACGCGAATTGGGATCAGTCGGCGGGCGCCGCTGCTTTTGGGGTCTCGGGTTCTTTGGGCAACAGGGCCGCGGCCGGTCGGGGGTCGAGGGCGCAGGTAAGCCCGAATACGGTCAGGCAGACGATCCATTCCATATAGATCAGATGGGGGCCGATGCGCGTGGCGGGGACGAAGGTCCAAAGAGCCCACACGACCAGCGAGGCCAGAATCGTCCAGAACCCGGCGGATTTTTTGCACAGGCGCGGAGCGTAGAGGTTTGTCAGAACCAGAAGCGTGAACGACGTGGTGATCGCCAGGGCCGAGGTGATGGTCTGCAGGATTCCGACGGCGGTCAGCGCCAGGCCGAGGGAACACGCGCTGACCAGGAATACGGCGAGGCGTGAGATCAGAAGCTCGGTGTTCGGGGAGAACGTCCGGGTGGTCATGCGCTTCCACACGTCCTGAATCAGCAGGGTGGAGCAGCCCATCAGGAGGCCGACGGCGGTGGAGACGTCGGCGGCCCAGAGCCCGGCGAGGAAGATTCCGCCGATCAGAGGGCTGATGCTCGCGGCGATGGTGGGCAGCGCGAGGGCGGGTTTCTCGAGCCCCGGAAACTTCGCGGCGGCCATGATTCCGAAAAGCGCGCACAAAAAGCCCGCGGGCAGGGTCAGGATTCCGCCGATAATGAAGCCGTTGCGCGCCGTCTTTTCGTCCTTCGCGGCCAGGGAAATCTGCACCACGGCTTGGGTTGTGCAGGCCATCGTCACCATGACGACCATCCACCCCGTCACGATGGCCATACCGATGCCGTTTACGGGCTCGAACCACGGCCCGGGCGGCAGGGCGTCGACGATGGCCTCGATCCCCCCGAGGCTTTTGAAGCCGGAAAAGAGAGCGGCAAATATGCCGACGTAGATGAAAATGACGTTCACGACGTTGGTGAGCCCGCTGGCCCAGTAGCCGCCTGCCAGGGTGATCCCGATGAATACGACGGCGGAGGCGAGCATACCCGTGTTGAACGTGAAAATTCCGGGCAGCATCGAGGCCAGAATCGCGCCGCCGGCCACATACTGCAGGGACGTGATGGTCATCATGATCAGGAGCTGCGCGACGACGCCGACCAGGCGGGCGCCGCTTCCGAAGGCCGATCCCATCATCTCGGGAACGGTGTGCTGGCGCATGCGGCGGTACTTCGCAGCGAGAATGAGCCCCACAACGATTCCTCCCGTACCCCAGGCCCCGTTGTACCAGCCCGCGGCGATTCCCTTCGTATAGGCCTGCTCCGCCACGCCGACCGTCGAGGCCCCGCCCACCGCGAGACCCGTGAGCATGACGGCAACCACCGCCGTGGGCAGCTTCTGCCCGGCCAGAAGGTAGTTCAGCATCTTTCCTCCGCTGCCGCTGTTCTGGATTTTGGTGGCCTTCCAGGACAACAGGGTCAGCACGATGACGTAACCGATCAAAATCATCAATGGAATGTTCGCCTGCATTTTTTCTTTCTCCCTTCAATATCTTTTCAAATTTGAATCTTTTCGATAAGCAAAGCCCGAAACGCGCGTAATCCACATAAAAATACGGAGTGCAATAATCTCCCTTATGAAAAACCTGTACGACCCTCCCTCCTGCTCACATAAAAATCCAGACAAAAAAGAGGGCTTCCTGCGCTTTGTTCCGCGAGGAAGCCCTCAGTCTTTTGAACGTCGATTCGGCTCAACAGGCGAGTGTCGCACCGATCCTCATTCGACTGGGATCCCCGCATGCTGTAAATCCGAAAAAGTAAAAGAACGCCACAAAGATTTTCGACGTAACGAACATACGGTTCACCTCTCCTTCATAATGAAATCATGGGAATAAAACTCATACTGAACGATAGTTTTAACAAGGCGAAATAATAAAGCATCAGGAAAACAAAGTCAACAGGTTTCGCAAAAATCGTGTCGCCGAATTTCAGATCGTGAACACCGAGATCCTGTCCTGCAGCTCGCAGGCTATTTCCGCGCTCATGCCGGATTGTACGCATTCGCTATGGACCATTGGCGATTTTATGCAGGAGGAAAAAAATACCTGCGGCGATTCATGGAAACAGCCTGTTTTTGACGCGGCTCCGGTCCCCATAGTACAATGGTTTTCGCTTGAAGACTTGCGGCGATTTGCGGGAGGTCTCGAATGGATACTACAGCGAAAACGATGGATATTGCGAATACGACGGACGCGGATGTCGCGCGGAGGGTGGCCGGGGAGCTGGAGCTGGCCGGGGAGCAGGTCAGGGCGGTCCTCGAGCTTTTCGCTCAGGGATGCACGGTCCCCTTCATAGCGCGTTATCGCAAGGAGGCGACGGGTTCTCTGGACGAGACCGTCATCACCGCGATACGCGATCGGGACGAAAAAATACGGGAACTGGAGAAGCGAAGGGCCGCCATACTGGAGTCCCTGATTGAGCGCGGGCTGTTGACCGACGCTCTCGCCGCGACCGTGGCGGAGGCGCAGACCATGACGGCGCTGGAGGACGCGTACCTTCCCTTCCGGCCGAAGCGCAGGACGCGCGCGTCCGTCGCGGCCGAAAAGGGACTGACGCCTCTGGCGGAAAAACTGCTGGAGCAGCTCGACGCCCTTGACCCCGAAAGAGAGGCGGCTTTCTTCATCTCCGAAGAAAAGGGCGTCGCCTCCGCGGCGGAGGCCCTGCAGGGAGCTTCCGACATTCTGGCCGAACGATTCAGCGAGGACGCGGAGGCCCGCCGGGAGACCAGGAAATTTTTCGCGCGGAAGGCCGCGCTCAGAAGCGTTCGCTCCCGGGATAAGGGAGGCTCGCCGGGCGACGCCGACGCCCGGGGCGCGAACGGGGAGGAGGGCGCGAACTACCGCGACTACTTCGACTGGGACGAGTCCGTCGTCACCGCTCCGTCGCATCGCGTTCTCGCGATTTTACGCGGCGAGCGCGAGGGTTTTCTGTCGGTCTCGATGGTCCCGCCCGAGGAGGACTGCCTGGCCATTTTGAAGCGCATGTTCGTGAAGGGGACGAACGCCGCCTCGCGTGCCGTCGCCGACGCCGTCGTCGACGGTTACAGGCGCCTTTTGAGGCCTTCGATGGAGACCGAGCTGCGCAACGCCCTGAAGCGGCGCGCGGACGCGGAGGCCATTCGCATCTTCGCCGAAAACGTGAAGGAGGTCCTGATGGCCGCGCCCATGGGGCAGAAGACGACGCTCGCCATCGACCCGGGACTGCGGACGGGCTGCAAGGTCGTCTGTCTGGACGCGCAGGGGAACCTGCTGCACGACGAGGTCGTCTTTCCCCACACGGGCGAGCGCCAGAGGACCGAGGCCGCGCGAAGGATCCGGGAACTCGCCGCAAAGTACGCGATTTCAGCCATCGCCATTGGAAACGGAACGGCGGGACGCGAGACGGAGTCCTTCGTCCGCGATCTGGGGCTGCCGCCGGAGATCGTCATCGCGCCGGTGAACGAGAGCGGGGCCTCGATTTACTCCGCCTCCGAGGTCGCGCGCTGGGAGTTTCCGGACCGGGACGTCACGGTCCGGGGGGCGGTATCCATAGGGCGGCGTCTGATGGACCCGATGGCCGAGCTGGTCAAAATCGATCCGAAGTCCATCGGCGTCGGCCAGTACCAGCATGACGTCGATCAGAAGGACCTGAAACGCTCTCTCGACGACGTCGTCGAGCACTGCGTCAACGCCGTGGGCGTCGAGGTCAACACCGCCAGTCAGGACCTGCTCTCCTACGTTTCGGGCCTCAGCGCCCAGGTCGCGGGTCAGCTCGTGAAGTACCGCGAGGCCAACGGCCCCTTCGAGTCGCGGGAGGCGTTCCGGAAGGTTCCACGCCTTGGCCCCAAAACGTTCGAGCAGGCGGCGGGATTCCTGCGCATTCATGAGGGGAAAAACCCGCTGGACGCGTCGGCGGTACATCCCGAAAACTACTCGACCGTCGAGCGTATGGCCGCCGGGCTGAACTGCTCCGTCGCCGATCTGATGCGCTCGCCCGAGCTGCGCGCGAAGATCGATCCGGCCCGATTCGTCTCCGAAAAGGCGGGGCTGCCGACGCTCAGGGATATCATGCAGGAGCTGGCGAAGCCGGGGCGCGATCCCCGCCAATCCTTCGAGGTATTCGCCTTCGATCCCGACGTGCGGGAACTGCGGGATCTGCGGGTCGGTATGGTTCTGCCCGGCATCGTGACCAACGTCACAGCCTTCGGGGCCTTCGTGGACATAGGGGTTCACCAGGACGGTCTGGTGCACGTCAGCCGCATGTCCGACACCTTCGTGGACAATCCCCAGGCTTTTCTGAAGCCCGGCCGGCAGGTTCGGGTCGCCGTGCTGGAGATCGACGAGGCGCGAAAACGCGTCTCACTGTCCATGAAAAAACGCGACCTCGGTGAAGGGGACGACGGCGACGGCCGGCGGGACGGCCCCGTCGGGCCTCGCGGCCGCGGAAGAAGGGCCGAGTCCGATGCGCCTGACCTCTCGCTGGGCTCGCTTTTTAAAGAGCAGCTTTCGAGGGAAAAGCCGAAAAGAAAATAAAAAAATTTTGGGTCGGGAGATTTGTGATATGGAACATTTTGACGTTCTGGTGATTGGAGGCGGCCCGGCGGGCCTGATCGCGGCGGGTCGCGCGGCGGAGCTGGGAGAGCGCGTGCTTCTGGTCGAAAAAAACGCGTCCCTGGGGGAGAAGCTGCTGCTGGCCGGGAAGCGTCGGTGCAACATCACGAACGCCGAACCCGACATGGAGACGTTTCTGTCGCGCTACGGCGGAAACGGACGCTTTCTGCGCTCGGCGTTCAGCCGATTCGGCCCGCGGGAGACCGTCGCGTTCTTCAGTCGCAACGGGGTGAGTACCGTCGTCGAGCGGGGCAACCGCGTCTTTCCCGATCCGGCGACGGCCGGAGGGGCGCAGCGCGTTCTGGACTGCCTTCTGCTCTACTGTAAGAGGGGCAGGGTCCGAGTCCTCCGCAGCTCCCCGATCAGGGCGCTCGGGTTCAAAAACGGCCGTTTCGAGCGCGCTGTCACCCCCGTCGAGGAGCTTTTCGCCGACCGCTGCATTCTGGCGACCGGGGGAAAATCGTACCCGAAAACGGGCTCCACGGGCGACGGGTACCGCTTCGCCGCTCAGGCCGGACATTCGATCGTCGAGCCCGTCCCCGCGATTGTTCCCATAAAAACCCGCGAGACCTGGGTGAAGCTGGCCCGAAATTTTAACCTGCGCAACGTCAGGCTCACGGTGACCGTGGACGGAGAAAAGGTCGACGAGCGGTTCGGCGAGATGGAGTTCACCAACTTCGGCGTCAGCGGCCCCATCGTCATGGACCTGAGCTCCTTCGTCCCGGACTGGATGAAGCGGGGAACGGTTCAGTTGATTCTGGACCTGAAGCCCGCGCTTTCCGTGGAAAAACTGGAGGCCCGCATCGCGCGGGACTTCGAAAAATATCAGGACAGGGAGTTCGGCCGCGCTCTTGTGGACCTGCTGCCCGCCTCTCTGATCCCGCTGGTCCTCGAACTCTCGGACGTCCCGGCCGACAAGGGCGTGCCCTGGGTATCGACGGAGGAACGACGGGACCTCGCCTGTCTGCTCAAAAGCATCCCCCTGACGGTGAACGGCCTCTGGAGCTTCGATCATGCCGTCGTCACGAAGGGAGGCGTCCGCCTGGACGAGGTCGACCCCGCGACTCTGCGCTCCAGACTGTGCGAGAACCTCTATTTTGCGGGGGAGATCCTGGACCTCAACGGCCCCACCGGGGGGTTCAACCTTCAGGTATGCTGGACTACGGGTTTTATCGCGGGCTGCGCCGCCAGAGAGCTTTCTGTGATACACTCATAAAGAATTGAAGCCGGCGTTTTCGAAGTCGGCATTTTTCGGATTTAAATTCGAGTTTGCAGATTTGGATTCAGATCCTGGATATGGAGGAAAACGTCGAGTGAAGCTGCCACGTCTGATTGTCGCTGACGAGATCAGGAGCGGAATGGTACCGGACGGCGTAACGCTGGTTTATGCCCTGAGGCGAGCCGGAGTTAAGGCGAAGCTTTTTGTCTGTGCCCGCGACGAGACGGATGTATATCTGTTGAAGGCCCTTCAGGACGAATCCGTTGTCGTTCTCGATACTTATACGTGCGGCAGTGTGAAGAACCTTAAAAATCTCTTCCAGGCGGCCGCGGATCCCGACGCCCTGAACGTCGTCCTGGTTTCTCTGGGAGAGCGGGGGGAGGAGAGTTTCGCTCAGATCCGCCCGGAGGCTCTGGAGCTGGCCCAGGCGCTTTCCTGCGGGATCGTCCCCATTTTTTCGGGGGCCTCGTCCGCGATGCTGACTTCCAATATCGTCATGACGGTCCTCTCGGCCCTCGGCGCGGCGGAGGGAGGCCGGGTCAGCGGCATCATTTTCGCCTCGGTCCGAAACCCCAGGGAGTACCAGCTGCTGGAGCAGGATTACGGAAGAAGAACCCCCGTCCTGACTCTGGGGTATATCCCGCGGGACCTGGAGAGGTTGCGGTTTACTTTGCAGGATCTGTACAACCCCGCGGCGATCGCTCGCGTTCTGCAGCTCAAGAGCGCGGGTATGCAGCTGGCCTCGGCCGTGCGCCAGATCGAATGGCAGATTCTTGACGCGCTGGGACGCCTGAGTCAGGAGTGGACCTCGCCGATGGAGATTCAAACTCCTCCCAAACACGTAAAAGTCGCTGTCGTGGGCGACAGAGCGTTGTCTCTGGAGGGCGGCAACTGCGCGGAGCTTTTCCGTCTTCTGGGCTGTGACTGCCGGGATTACGACCCCTGGCAGGATCCGTTTCCCACGGATGTGGAGGTTATTTACTTCCCGCACTCCCTGGGGTATTGCTACGCCGAGAGGCTGCTGGAACTCGACTCCTTCTGCCAGGGGATCCTGCAGAGCATCGCCGCCAACAAACTCGTCTTCGTCAATGGGGGATCGGCTCCGCTTTTCGGCCGTTACTTCATTTCTCCGGACGGAGAGAAACACGACGCCCTCGGGATATTTCCCTTTCACGGAACCTATTCCTCTCCGAAGGATCACGACAACCTGCACAGGGTGGAAATTCGCTGCACCGCCGACAGCGTTTTCGCCAAAAGCGAGGAGAAACTGAAAGGTTGTGCGATCGATTATCTCCACATCAGTAACCCCGGCAATATCGTCCCGTCGACAATGGCTTATCGCGACATCCGGAAAAACGTGGAGCTGGGCAACTCCGGATGGATCCGGGGGTATTGCTTCGTCACCGACCTTTACATCGACCTTTGGAGCAATGTCGATCTCGTCAACCGCTGGCTTTCCCTTCGTAAACATTAGTTGAGCGAAATCGCCTCCTCCCGTGGGAACGTATTGCGCC